>DATFRK010000867.1:0-4110 GCA_035263325.1 Pyrinomonadaceae bacterium
GCGCTCCCGCAGCTGACGATCGGTGATCCGCACGTATTCGTCCGGGTCGGGATGGTTGTAGACGCCCGGAGACTCGAGGTAACCCATCTCGCCGCCGCCCATGAAGTCGGTGACAAACTCAAAGCGTTCTCCGTTCCACGAATAAAGAAACGGACATGAGGATGGCTTGCGATCTAATTCGGTTACCGCGAGCATCGCCAACGTAGCGGAACCCGGAACTTTAGCAAACTCAGTTTCCGATTGGACCACCCCCGAGGGCCAGATGATGCGCACCGCGTCAGCTCTATCACGCGCGCCGAGGCCAAAGATGAGATCGGCGGGAGCCGCGGCCGGCGAAGTTGAATAGGTCTCCAGCTTTTGCTGCAAACTTCCCGCTCGCAATTCAACTTTCGATCCGACACCACTGCGATTGCTGACTTTCCCGGCCAGTTGCACACGCAAGGAATGGTTGCGATTGCCCCCTTCATTCCGCGCTACTCGTAAACCACCACCGGGCACCCCAAAAATGATGTCGGTATCGCCGTCACCATCAAGATCTCCGGCAGCCAGGAGACATGAACCTGACAAGCGTTGGCCGGGCGCACCTACTTTTCCAGTAATACCTCTGGTCGCTTTGTCGCTCACATCGGTCCAACCATCACCAACGTTGCGCCAGATGTGTAGCTCGCTGCGGAGATTGTCGCCAGAGACCCTGTCAACCGTGACCAGGTCAAGCAAGCCGTCGTTGTCGTAGTCCAGGAACTGTGAAGCGTCGTTGAATCTGCCCAGTTGTGACGCCTGGTCCGGACCGGCTTTTACTTGAAAGTGTTCTTTGCCGTCACTGAGGGCCAAGAATCCCGACGAGCCTTTGCCGAAATAGAAGTCCGTGAAGCCATCCTTGTTAACGTCACCGACAGCAGTAGTACTACTCGCCTTGAGGTTTTGGTCACTGAGGCCGACGTCCTGGCTGACATCTTTGAATGTTCCGTCACGCATGTTTCGCCACAGCGCAACTCCATCCTTAGCGGAAACCAGCAGATCGATGTCCCGTCGGTTGTCATAGTCGGTTGGAATAACGGTCAACGCCGAAACAGGAGTTGCCAGTTTCGCTACGGCAGTTTGGTCAGTAAAAGTGCCGTCACCGTTATTTCTGAGCAGTAACGCCGGTGCGGGCGGCAAGCCCGCCAAAGGTGTCGCAGTCTTCGCATCTGCAATGGTCGCATTGCTGGCGATAAATAGATCCAGGTCCCCATCGTGATCGTAGTCAACAAAAGCCACGGACTTCGCCAGGTAGGGATAGGCCGGTATCTTGGCCTTCGCGGTGACATCGCTGAACTTACCGTTACCGTCATTGTGATAAAGAGCGCTGGATTGGTAGCGCAGGATGAAGATGTCAGTCTTACCGTCGTTGTCGTAATCGCCGGCTACTGCCCCCGTACCAATCCCAGTGCCAGCTTTCCCCAGGTCACCTGATTGAGCGGTCACGTCAGTAAACTTACCGCCATCGTTGCGATAAAGTCGTTGGGCAGTACTGGAGACTTCCAGTAAATCCAGATCTCCATCGCCGTCGTAATCGAACAGCAGAATGGCGCCGCTGCTCTGTTCGAGTGGAGAATCGGTCAAAGGCCACTGTTCGCCAGCGGGCAAAACCTCAGCGGTCACGTCTTTGAAAACTACATCGGGTGTTTTCTTGTCGACCAGGCCAGCCTCAGCACCAGTCGAACTTACTGCTTCGGCGTAGCGCCCCTGTTCCAAATAGCCCGGTCCCAACGTGGTAGCACTACCGCGTTCACGCAGCGCCTGGAAACTCTGGATCATTCGCTGACCTTCTTCGCGTTGTTGCGCTCGCAACAAAGTTTGGCCCAGGCCATAGAGTGCAGTGGCGTTGTACGGTTCGGCAGCGAGGGCAGTGCGAAAAGCGGCAATGGCTTCCGGATATTTGCGCTGCTGCGAAAGTATTTGACCGAGATTAACGTTGGCTCCGGTGTCATTCGGATCAATTTTGAGCACACTTTGGAACTCGGCAATCGCGTCAGCGGGACGGCTTTCAGATTTAGCGATCAAGCCGAGGATGTAATGCGGCTGCGGCGCATCTGGACTAAGCGCAAGCGCCGCCTGTGCTTCTTTCTGCGCTCCCGGAAAATCCGGCACGTTGAAAAGCGCGATCGCGAGATTGATCCGCGCCAGGGCCAATTTAGGATTGAGTTGCAGGGCGCGTCTGAAGGAGTCAGCTGCCTCTTTGTACTTAAACTGCTCCAGCAAAGCAACGCCGATGTTGTTTGCTCGATAGGCGTCCTCCAGAGACTGGGGAGCAGTTGGCTGCGTCTGTATTCGAGCTGCCGAATGAGTTGCAGTGAGTGCTAACGCCGTGAGAAATCCGGCGAGCAGTAGTAGCAGCAGGGCCCGGCGAAGAGTCTTCATACTATTAGATCAATTCTGGCTGTCATTTGTCGATACGCGCCAGAATTTTTTCCTGGTTGGCGATGATGCTCTCTTGATTGGACATGATCCGATCGAGTTTACCCTGATTTGCGAGCAGCGCTTCCTGATTGGCAATTATCCTACCCTGGTTAGCCAGGGCTTTATCGAGTTTACCCTGATTGGCTTCGATCCTCTCTTGGTTGGCCATGATCGTCTCCTGGTTGGCCAGGATTGCTCGCTGATTCGACAACACTTCGTCGCTGGACATGTTGGTGCCCTTTCAGTATTTGTGTGTTAGAGCGTGGGCATTATAAACATACGCCGCAAGTTCCGCGCCTGACTCATACTTTAGTTGGAGAAGCGTACCCAACTTTGGTTTTAGCCATGGCGCGAGCTAACGTGTTATCTTGAGGTCTCTTCGCTCAAGTGGTGTTCATAGGTAGATCGCCATCATAGTTTTTCTGCCCACAAAATTCGCCCGGATCACTCGAACGAGCGCACACGAGGAAATGAATCGACCTCTGCAACGTCACACCGTTACGGTGTTTGTGCTGATATTTTTGTTTGTCGCCGCGGCCTGTCGGCCCAGCGCAAATCTGCCTCCCCGATCATCGAGCGCCTACAACGAGATAGTAAGGGCTTTCTACATCGGCCTCGCTGCTTTGCAGGTCGGTCATGACGTGCAGGCCGATAGCAAACTGGCCCAGGTGACGCAACTCGCACCCAGTGAGCCAGCAGGGTGGGCGAATTGGGGCCTGCTGGCCCTGCGCCAACGAAATTTTGATGCGGCTGCGGAACGACTTGAGCGGGCCCGTACACTCGCCTCGGACAATGACCAGATCTATTACCTGATCGGGTTACTCGAGAGTAGTCGCGGGCGGAGTGCGGAAGCCATCGCGGCCCTGCGGAGAGCAGTTGAGTTAAATCCGAAAAATCTGATCGCCACTTTCAAACTGGCGGAAGAGGTCGAACGACAAGGTGACGAATCGGGTACTGCCGAGTTTCAACAACTGCTACAACAGATTCTCAAGGCGCAACCGGATAACCTCGCCGCGCTACTCGAACTGAGCCGCGTCGCTGCCAAAAGAGGTGATGCTGCCACTTTGAAATCTGCTGTGGCCCAGATCACTGCTCGCTCTTCGACGTGGCCACCCGAGGTACAGCAGCAGCTCGTCACGGTGCAAACAGCAGCCGCAGGTAGCGATCCGCGCGCTGCCGCAACCCGCACCACGTTCCTGCGCAACGTCTTGATGCGAGTCCCGGAATACCGGCGCGACCTGGGTGCAATCAAGCCTCCTCCGGGAGAAGAGGCAGTTCCCTTCACTCGTTTTCTGCGGCTCGAGTCACCAATCTTCAAGCCAGCGGCGGCTGATCCGAGCCTGACCTTCAAAGCGGAACCAGTCAGCGGCATTGAAAGTAATCACTGGACCTGGAGCCAGGCGATCTCCTTGAGCGGATCAAGCGCGCCAGTGGTGACGGTCGCCAACGATCGGGAGGTGCAACTGGCCAGCGGGGCCAAAATGACATTTCCTGGCGGCTCGCCCAGTTCGAGTCCCACGTTTGACGGCATCACCCCGGTCGATCTCAACTACGATTTCAAGACTGACCTAGTACTCGCAGGCGCCGGTGGCGTGAGGCTAATGCGGCAGGACGATCCCAAGAATTTTCACGACGTCACTCAGCTGACAAAGCTTCCGGCGACCGTCTTGA
>DATFRK010000868.1:0-2933 GCA_035263325.1 Pyrinomonadaceae bacterium
ATTACGGCGCTGGTCCGACCACGCCAGGACCTCAGAGGCGAGAGAGTCTGAATTGCAACCGCTGGAATCAGGTAGATCAACGTCAATCAAGGCGCTTGCCCTCTCCTGGTCCTGGCAGAGGTGCGCTATTGAGAGGCCGGAGCGTGGTTTGTAGAGCGGGGTTCCACGCATCCTACAATTTGCTCTGAAATACGTCCGAACGGCGCCGGCAAGACGACGCTTTTCCGCATGATCGTCGGCGAAGAGTCGCCTGACGAAGGTGACGTCTCGGTCCCGAAGCAACTCTCGATCGGATTTCCGGCAAGATGTGGAGGAAATGTCCGGACGTTCCGTGCTCGATGAAGCGATCGCCGGTAGCGGTCGCGTTGGCGATCTGCACCACGAGCTTGGGGCTCTACAGCATGCGATGGCCGACCCGCTGGTGGAGCACCTTCCCGTCACAGTTTAGGTTACAATCCTTCCCCTTATGCACACGTACAAAGCACTCAATAGCCCGCCGAAGAATCCGTCGTGATGCAAATTGTGCGGCAATTGGTTTCTCCCATTGTTTTGCTGCTGGCATCACTGGCAAAATGGCGCGCGTGATGAGATTCCATTGACCATTTCCCACCGGAATCACTGGCTGAATGTTGAGAACGTTCTGATATCTCGCGAATGGACCAATGGGGTAGTTGAGGTTGTTCTGAAAGGGCACGCTGATCAGAGAGGCTACAGGGTTCTGGGTTGCCTTGACGAGCTTGTCCGTGTCATCGGCGCCTTGTTGTGCTTGTTGAGCCAGGACGCATGACAAGGTGAAAAACCAAAGCATGAATAGACTGCCCATCCTCTTCATAGCTTTCCTTTTGTCTGCATTTGCCCGGAAACGCGTAGGTACTGAGCGCGCATCGCCAACCGTTGTTAATGTCCGTTGATAAGGCGTTTCAATTGTGTATACGCGCTACGGTAGTCCATTTCCGCCTCAAACATCTCGACCTCTGCTTTGGCTCGTGCCCACGTGTTATCCAGTGAAGTTTCCTGATAGCTGATGACGCCTATCTGCCGCGTCAGGTCGCGGATCTTCCGAGTGCGTTGCAAGTCCATGAAGGCTTTCTGAACGCCAGCAGCAACCTTTGCTTGGACCAAGGCCACGTTGGCCTCAGCCATTGAGACCTGCGCATTGCGCTCGCTCACCGTTTTCTCACGCTTCCCGAAATCAAAAATGGTGTATGAAGCTGTGAAGCCGATGTACGAGAAATCCTGTGGGAGAAATGGTAGTACTGGCTGCGGCTGATTGATGTAACCGCCCATGACGGTAACAGCAGGAACGTATTCCAGCTTGGCCAACTTCGACGCAGCTCTAGCTTTGACAGCTGTTTCTTTGGCTTCGACAACTTCAGGACTATTAGCCACAGCCTGCTGAGTGGCTTGCGGCAGCGAGACCGTTTCAGTTGCGGGTTCGGGTGGAACCAGTATGAATTTCGTGTCAGCAGTGACGCCGATCAGCCTGTTTAAGGACTGTGTCAATTCGATCACCTCATTGTTTACTGTTGCCAGTTCTTTGTTTGCTTCGAGGAGCGCGGTCTTGCGTTCCATCATGTTTCCTACCGGTAAAGCTATCGTGCTTGCGAGTTGAGATCCGCTCTCGAGCATTTTGACTTTCGTCTCGGCCACGGTCTGCTCTCGCTGAGCAATCAACAGTGCGAAGTAGGTGTGCTCGACGTTCATTGCAATTTGGGATGTCATTCCGGCTGCCTTCGCTTTTGCGATCTCCTCGTCAGCCCTGGCGACATTGACAGCTTGGCGAACCTGCAGCAACTGCGTGACAGGTTGGATCACCGTGAGAGCAACCGCAGTTTCATTCTTTCCAAAGAGTGGAAGCGCCGCATCCCGCCGGAACAGTTGAATCTGTTGTCCCATGAGTTTGTTGAAGTGCAGATTCAGGAATGAGGCGTCGAGCTTTGGGAAATAGTCTGCTTGAACGGCCTGGCGGTGATATTTCGCCGCATCGATACCGAGCTGCGCGAGATTCTTCACAGCCGCTGCGGAAGCCTGCGCCTGTGCATCGTCGAGCGTGATGAGTTGAACGCCAGATGAGGCATCTTGCGCCCCGGCCTCAGTGATCAGTAGCAAACCGGCAAAGGCAATGAAGCAAAGTGTCCGAACGATAGTCGTGTTTCCGAGCATATTGTTCCTTTTGCAGATTTGAGTTCAGAGTCATGCAGGTTTCGACGGTTGCAGTGTTCAGACTAGGCATCAACAAGAAGCACAGCCTCTTGAATGGAGACGCTGACGTAAGCGCTTGCCCAAGCTCAACCCGCGATTGCGAGAAAGTCAGGCCAAACAAATGCGGAAGACAAGAGCATTTCGACAACCATGGAGACGGGCCACGGAATCCTGGAAAATGTATCGGCTTTAGTGCCGCAAAGGGCCGCAAATATGGCACTCCGCTTTCCCCCTTGGGAAGAAGAGAAGTCATGTTAGGAAAGCGGCGCTCACCGAAAGCAGCCGCAGCGCGCAACTTCCACTGAGTTACGTTACCGGGCGTGAGCAACTGTGAAGTAATTCTGCCCGAGCCGGTGGTCCGGCCGTCGGCACCGAAATAAAACCGTACCGGTGGATGGGAATTGCGAATTGGTCTTTCGCGGTTGCGGATCCTGCATCGCAAGATGAATTGTCTCGCCATCACCTGCCTCAGTGTGGGTGCGAATACGATCCCTCACGGGCTACCAAAGAAACCCATTCGATTGAGCATGCGACCAGGCGCGGTGGTAAGTGGCGTGAGTGGCAGTTCTTCGGATGATGTAAACCTGTTACATCACCGTAGGCAGCGGCGGTGCGACCTTGGGCCGAATCGATACCGAGCACACCTGAGCGTTGGAGATTGAACCCAATGCGCCGGCTAGAACTTGCCACGGACGCTGGGCATATAGAAGATGTGCTGAAAAGGAGCTAAA
>DATFRK010000869.1:0-8582 GCA_035263325.1 Pyrinomonadaceae bacterium
TTGACCGCCGGCATCCAAAGCCAGCCTTCACCCAACCGGCGCCGCCAGCGGGTGTCCCGCTTTTGGCATTTCGCCAGGTCGAGCAACTACGTAATCTCAAAAAGTTCGTGCTCTGGTACATCGACCAGCGCCAGATCGAAAACGGTGAGTTTGGCGGCGGTCTATCCGACGATGGAGACTTGACTAACGTTTGGCCTGCAACCGCATTGATGGGCGTCGAACCCGACAAAATCCGAGCATCACTGCTGCGCGAACTCGACGCCTTTTATCAACAGGGAATGTTTACTGCCGGCTTTCCCACCATCCAGGCGGATGACCTGCACAGTTATGAAGAGGGTGTTTCGACACTCGGCCAGGCTCTGTTACTAGACTATGGAGATCCCAAGCAACTGGAACGGGCGATGGAGACAGCGCGTTCGCTAAGGACCTTAATCGGTATTAACAGCGCCGGTCATCGCCATGTCAGATCTTCTTATTTTAACGGCACCAAGTTGGCGGAGGAGGAGCCCTGGAATTGGGCCAGGACCAACTCCTACTTGATTCTGCATCCAGCACTGATGTTGGTTGAATACAACGGCAATCCGGAAATGAAGAAGATGATGCTTGAACTCGCCGAAGGTCTGCTGGCGCATCGCCGGATGGAAGGCGACCGCTATCGCTTGCACCCCACCGTCGATTTTAAAACTGACGAAGACGTTGTCTCACCTTCTGATCGCGTCTGGCCGATCCTTTGGGCAGCGTGGCGCTGGACCGGTGAGCAGAAGTACTTGCAGGCGTTACTCGACGAAGGACCTCGAGCTCTAGAAATGATCAGTTCCGACGCACTCGATCAAGTCGGTCTGCGCCAGAAGTGGCACGACGAGATCCTGAGTGCCGCCAACGCTCGCCAGGCAAATGACGCCGCGCAATATCTCGCCTGGCAAGTGACCGGCGATAACCGATTCCTCGAGTCACTCTACGCCGCGCAGATTGAAGCCAGCCGGCTGCGTGAGTACATCAACACGGAAGGCAGTCTTTGGATCGATCGGGTCAATGTGCCTTACAGCGAATTGCAGCGGGCCAGACTGGGTGGCGTCGCCCTGGTTAGAAACTCCTACTACCCAGGCCACAGCGTTAGCTGGAAGTTTCACGCACCGGCCACTGAAGAGAGTGCGGCCATCCTAATCCCGGAAGCGACGCCCCGATCGATCAAGGTCGTCGTTTACAATCTCAGTAACGTGCCGGTCAAAACCACAATGACGGCCTGGGACGTCGAACCCGGTCGCTGGAAAATCGAGCAGAGCAGTGACGGGACTGGCAGTGAAACAACGAGTGAGACGATGGCCTTTGAGCGAACTGGCGGTATCGATCTTACATTCCCTGCACACGCTACTTCTGTTGTGAATCTGACCCTGGTTGATAAAGGCACGCCTTATTGGACACGTCCGGACCTGGGAATCTCCGACGATGACGTTGTGGTCAAAGGACGAAGCATCACGGTCACCGTGCACAGTTTGGGAGCAGTAGACTCGCCGCCGACAGAATTGGCCTGGTTAGACAACTCCGGCAAGAAACTTGCCGCTACGACAATTCCTCAATTGCGAGCACCGATCGATCTACTGCCGAAAACAGTTACTGTCACGCTTACGGCGCCAGCTGGTCGGGACCTGAATAGCAGCAGTATCGTGCTTGATCCTGATAGTAAGCTTAAGGAAATTACGCGCATCAATAATCGCCTGTCAGTACGGTGAATCGATGAAGGTGGCAATTGGTTCAGTTGTGATCGCGGTTTGCGGCCTAACAGTGCAGAGCCAGAGCACCAGTTCGCCCCGCACCGGTCGCGCGGATACGGTGCAACGCGAGCAACAACGTCAGGTCGAGATGCAAATGCTCGAGCGGGCGTTAACCACTGAAGGTAGTGCCCCGCGCAGCAAACGTTATCCGGCTGCCGTATTAGATGAAATCCGCGCTGACTTCCTCCAAATTCAGGTGATTGATCGTAAGTTGACTAAGGCTTCCACGGCAGTCGGGCTTGATTTGACGCTGGTGGCCCAATTGACTCGAGACATCCACAAACGGAGCCGTCGTCTTAAAGAGAATTTGGCGCTACCGGTGCCGCAGGTAAGCGGGGTTGGAAGCACTGCCAACAGCGTTGCGGATAATCACGAGCGACTTAGATCGTCACTGCTACTCTTGAGCGATCTGATTGAATCGTTTGTGAGCAATCCGATGTTTGAACACAGCAAGTTGTTTGACCAGGGTTTGTCTGACAGAGCTTTTCACGACTTGACGGCAATTATTCAATTGAGCGGCGAGATAAAAGGTAGCAGTGACCGCCTACGACGCGCGCGCTAAACAGCACGGGCCCACAGAACTTCCTTAAGAGTTTCCAAGTTCGTAGGGACTCGATCGAGGTTGAGCACACAGAGATGTCGAACTTTTACTAATTTATGAAGCTCACATTCCTTATTACTTGCCTGACTTGCCTGGCTTGCGTGTTCTTAGCGCCTGGCCCATCTCAATCTGCGTCAAAGACCATTGCAGCCATCCCCGCGTTCCCCGGAGCCGAAGGGTTCGGCGCGAATACCCCCGGCGGCCGCGGCGGCAAGGTCATCTTCGTGACCAATCTGAATGATGCCGGCGACGGCAGCTTGCGTGCAGCTGTAGACGCCGACGGCCCACGCATCGTTATCTTTCGCGTTTCCGGCCTGATCACCCTGGTGTCACCTATCACAGTCAAGAATCCTTTTCTAACCATTGCCGGGCAAACCGCCCCGGGGGATGGCATCTGTCTACGCAATTACACTTTCAATATCGCCACCCATGATGTGGTGGTTCGGTATCTGCGCAGTCGTCTCGGAGATGTCAGTGGACAGGAAGCAGATAGTATTACTCTCGTGTCAGGAGCTCACGATGTAGTGCTCGATCACTGTTCCGCTACCTGGTCCATCGACGAATCACTGTCGCTGGCCGGCAATGTCTCGAACGTAACGATCCAGTGGTGTTTGATCGGCAATGCGCTTAACCACAGCAAGCACAGCAAGGGCGATCACGGCTATGGCTCATTGTCGCGCGCGAATGGACCAGTCACCTGGCATCACAATCTTTGGGTGCATAACAACTCCCGTAATCCGCGCCTTGGTGACAACTATGGACGACCTCCTTATCCCACTTTCGATGTGCGCAACAATGTGATGTACGACTACGGTGAGATTTGCTCAGGCCTGACCCAGGGAGTGCTCAAGGTGAATTACGTCTCCAACTACATTCGCCCTGGACCAAGTAGCAAGGCCGCCACTCCAATTCACGTGGGCGGTCCCTCAGAACTGAGTTTCTATATTCGCGACAATGTCTTCGAAGGCCATGATGGACTCACAGGCGACAATTCACAGTTTTTTGATCCGGTCATCATTGATGGCAAGCGGCAAGTGCAAACAGTGGCGCAACCATTCCCCGCTCCATTAGTGACGACTTCAACTGCGGCAGCCGCGTACGAGGCGGTGCTGGGAAACGTCGGGGCAACTTTGCCGCGTCGTGATCCCGTTGACGCGCGCATTATCGAGGAAGTACGCAACCGGACTGGCTCAATCATCGATTCGCAGCAACAGGTCGGAGGGTGGCCCGAATTGAAAAGCGCCGCTCCTTCCCTTGATAGTGACAATGATGGGATGCCTGATGCGTGGGAGCGTCGCTACGGACTGAATCCACATGACCCAGCAGATGCGGCAACGGACAAAGACGGTGATGGCTACACAAACCTTGAGGAGTATTTGAATAAGACTTCGCCAAACAAGCGTGACGATCCGCGTCGAAGTTGAGGTGAAGCTGTAATTTCCGAAACTGCGCGGCTTTTCTCTGTGCGATCAGAGAAAACGTGAGATATCAGATGAACAAAAACATACTTGCTCGCCGTAAGTTCATTCAAGACCTCGCACTGACTGGGACGGCTCTCATGCTGAATCCCAGGATCATCGCTCGCACAGTTGTCGCCGACGCACCGGTTGCCAACACTAAGGCCGGCCGCGTGCGCGGGTACACCGACAATGGAATCAATGTCTTTAAGGGCATCCGCTATGGAGCCGACACAACTGGCAGGCGCTTCATGCCTCCCCTTCCCCCTGCGCCATGGTCAGATGTACGCGACGCCTTAAACTATGGACCATCTGCACCGCAAGGGTCACGACCTAATGAACCAACGAGTGAAGATTGTCTGTTTCTGAACGTCTGGACACCCGCACTAGGCGACGGTCGTAAGCGCCCGGTCATGTTCTACATTCACGGCGGAGCCTATTCGAATGGCTCGGGTTCCAGTCCGCTTTATGACGGCGTGCGTCTCTGCCGGCGCGGAGATGTGGTAGTGGTAACTGTCAATCATCGTCTCAATGCCTTTGGCTATCTCTATCTGGCGCGTTTTGGCGGAGCAGAGTTTGTGGACTCCGGTAACGCGGGCCAACTTGACCTGGTGCTGGCTTTGCGCTGGGTGCGTGAGAACATTGCTGAGTTTGGCGGCGATCCGGACCGAGTAATGGTGTTTGGTCAATCCGGAGGCGGTGCAAAAATAGCAACGCTGATGGCCATGCCCTCGGCCGCCGGACTCTTCCATCGTGCAGCAACGATGAGCGGTCAACAGGTCACAGCCTCCGGTGCTCTAAACGCTACGCTTCGTACGAGAACACTCCTCGACGCCTTAAAACTAACTCCAGAACGCGCGGCTGAGATCAAGATGCTACCCGCGGAACGAATTGTCGAGGTCCTCGGCACTCGCGATCCGATCCTGCCTTTTGGCGGCGTCTCGTTCGCCCCGGTGTTGGACGAGCGCACGCTACAGCGTCATCCCTTCTATCCTGACGCGCCTTCACAGTCCGCGAAGATTCCGATGATTATTGGCAATACCCACGACGAGACGAGGGCGTTTTTGGGTGGGGATGCGGCGAACTTCAATCTCACCTGGGACCAATTGCCAGAGAAGTTGATCCCTAACATGCGGGTCGATATTCAACCCGAAGTCGTAATAGCCGAGTATCGACGCCTCTATCCAAAATATTCACCGAGCCAGGTCTTCTTCGCAGCTACCACAGCGGGACGCTCCTGGCGCGGGGCAGTGATCGAAGCGGAGGAACGCGCCAAATCAGGTTCGCCTGCCTTTGTGTATCAATTAAATTGGGCCACGCCAAAAGATGGCGGTAAGTTCGGAGCACCTCACGCGTCAGACATTCAACTCGCCTTTGACAACATCGCTAAGCCTGGAGCAACGGCTATTGGTCCAACGGCGCAATCGATGGCCGATCAAATGAGCGAAACTTTTGTCGCTTTTGCCCACACCGGCAATCCGAACCAGAAGTTGATCCCGCGCTGGATCCCTTACACTTTGTCAAAACGCGAAACGATGATCTTCGACGTGCCCTCACGCATGGAGAACGATCCTCGTGGCGCTGAGCGCCGGCTATTCGCCAAAGTCCCCTACGTCCAACCAGGAACTTAGCTATTTCTTTTGCGAACCCACATCGGATGGTGAGGAATAGGTCTAACTTCGCTCGGAGAATCCGTCATATGTTGCGGATTTTGCAGAATACAACGACCTCTTAGCGCACTGTCAGACTACGCCGCATATCCGAGAACAATCTTAAACTTGGTAATGTTTGAGTTTAGCCGACTAAGACTGCCCCTAAACATGGTCGGCACAAATCTTGCTCCGAAATGAACAGTTTAAGTAGGCCAACGACAGCCGATACTTCGAGCAGCAACCTCGCGACGCAGAGCTAAAGGCGACAGAACAAGTAGGCAACCCAGATCAAATATTAAATACCGGCACTGCTTCACTTATTGCCGGACATGTGTGAAACGGGAATATTGTGGGCACACCAGTATGCAAGCAAAACTGAGAAATAATACGGACCGCTGGGCGGTGATCTTGGCAGGCGGCGATGGCACGCGTTTGCAACCCCTGACCCGCGTGATTTCAGGTGACGATCGACCCAAGCAGTTCTGTTCACTCTTTGGTGGTCCAACCCTCTTAGAGAGAACGAAACATCGGGTCGCCCAGTTGTTGCCAGTCGAGCAAACGCTAACGGTGGTCACTCAGACCCACGAAGCATTCTATAAACCGTGGCAGGAGTCTAAAGCTCGTGTTCAGCTGTTGGTGCAGCCAAAAAACTGCGGTACTGCGCCCGCAATATTGCTTAGTCTGCTCCGCATAATTCAACATTCACCCACTGCCACTGTCGCCTTTTTCCCCTCAGATCACTATATCGCGAACGAGTCACTCTTCATGTCGCATGTCGAGTCAGCGTTTTTCGAAGCCCAGCGACATCCGAACATGATTGTGCTGCTCGGCGTGAAACCGGACACACCCGAGACTCAATACGGCTGGATAGAACCGGAAATCTCCCTTTGGCAACAGTCTCCGGCCGTCTTTGGTGTGCGCCGTTTTTGGGAAAAGCCTCCAGCCATAATAGCTCCCAGATTGATGCGCCAGGGTTGTTTGTGGAATAGCTTTGTAATGACTGGTCGTGCAGGAGCATTCTTGCAGCTGACTCGACGGGCGCTGCCCGAGCTTTGCCAGTCTCTTTCAGAGATCACTTCCGTGCTGGGTACCGGCGAAGAACAGACAGCATTGCAACAGGTCTATTCCACAATTCAGCCGGCAAACTTTTCCAGTGAGGTGCTGGCCTGCTGGCCTAACTATCTGTTGGTTCATCCCGTGTCCGGCGTCGGCTGGTGTGACCTTGGCGAGCCGGGACGGGCCCTGTCGGCACTGCAACGCAGCGGTCTGGAGTCATTACCAATAGCGGGGAAGGACGAGAATAGGCATAGAGCATCAATCACTTACCTGCGAGATTACTTCGAGGGTATTTCCCTTGCCCGCAAGTTTGAGCGAAACGAAGATAGCGGTACGGCAATTGGAGTGCAGGGTGATTGACTGATCTGCCTGTAATCCCCTTTCGTCACTAGTCACTTAAGCGGACCGACCGTCGGGTTGCCTCACTGCCTGTAAGAATTGCGAGTACCTTTAGGACCGATTGAGTGGTACTGAACAGGTGGACAAAAGCCTCCTTAGAGACACAAAACCTTATTGCCAGCGTGCTCCTTTTACCTCTCACGACCGGGCTTAAAGGGGCATGCTGCAAAAATTTGTAGCAGCGATTGGTCCTGGAGGGAGACATGGAGATGCGACGCGACATGCCGAGAAATTCCCTCCTCCCCTACGTTTCCGATTCTAAATGGCCTTAGACGTGAATCGTTCCAGCGAAGGAACTATTCACACAGTTACCTATCTAAAAGAGAATCGCAGAGGTGAGTATGTTGTCGAAAAGACCAAATCAACCAACTGAAGACGTCAGAAGCTACGATGTAACAGAACAAAAAAGACTCAACGATGCGCGCGAACTTGGCACGCCATGGAAGATGTGGGGTCCCTACCTGAGCGAGCGACAATGGGGAACGGTACGCGAGGACTATAGCGACAACGGTGACGCCTGGAACTACTTCAGTCATGACCAGTCGCGCTCCAGGGCTTATCGCTGGGGCGAAGATGGGATGGGCGGGATCTCGGACGACAAGCAGCGGCTCTGTTTTGCCATCGCGCTCTGGAACGAGCGTGATCCCATCCTCAAGGAACGTCTCTTCGGCCTAACCAATAGCGAAGCGAATCATGGCGAAGACGTGAAGGAGTACTATTTCTATGTCGACTCGACACCGACGCACTCCTATATGAAGTACCTGTACAAATACCCGCAGCGGGAATTTCCCTATCGCGAGTTAGTGGAAACTAATAGCCGGCGGTCGCGCAATGAGTTCGAGTTTGAGTTAATCGACACCGGTGTCTTTGACGATGATCGGTACTTCGATGTCTTCGTCGAGTATGCGAAGGAAACGCCCGAGGACGTTCTGATTCGCATTACAGTCCATAATCGCGGGCCCGAAGCGGCGCGGCTTCAGGTGCTGCCAACTTTGTGGTTCAGGAACACGTGGTCTTGGCGAGATGGTACGCAGAAGCCGATGTTGGCGGAATCACAAGGGGCAATCCTCGCCACGCATCCAGAACTCGGTGATTACACCCTCTCTTGCGAGGCTGATCCCGAACTGCTCTTCACAGAGAATGAAACCAACATTGAGCGGATCTGGGGCCACCCAAATCGTACGCCCTGGGTGAAAGACTCCTTTCACCAGTACGTCGTGAACGGAAACGCAACCGCAATTAACCCGGCAAAGAGGGGGACCAAAGCCGCGGCCCGTTATGTTCTTGAAGTGCCGGCGGCAGGTTCGTCGGTGGTTTGTTTGCGCTTGTCGAATGGTTCTTCGGCCAAACCATTCGGGAAGAAGTTCGAAACGACCTTTGCTTCAAGGCTGGCCGAAGCAAACGAATTTTACGATCGCATTACACCTGACTCGCTCAACGAAGATGAGCGCCGGGTGCATCGACAGGCGCTGGCCGGAATGCTTTGGACCAAGCAGTACTACTACTTTGACGTGGACACATGGCTAGATGAGCACGGCGCGCATCCGGTGGTGGAGCCCTCGATGCGAAAGATCCGTAACCACGAGTGGTTTCACATGTTCAACGGCGACATCATCTCGATGCACGACAAGTGGGAATACCCTTG
>DATFRK010000870.1:0-5933 GCA_035263325.1 Pyrinomonadaceae bacterium
GGTGAACGAGGCCATTGCAGACTTAGCCACTGCTTCCTACGCCAATCCCAACTCAGCAGAGACACACAATCTCCTGGGGCTCGCCTACGAGCAAAAGGGCCTGCGCAATCGGGCCTTGAACTCGTTTGCCCGGGCCGTCGAGTTGAGTCAAAACAACCCCGAATACCTGAACAACTTTGGCTACGTGCTCTTCAAGAATGGCGACTACGAGAATGCCGCGAAATTTTTGCAACGCGCCGCCAGGTTGGACTCGAACAATCCTCGGATCTGGAACAACCTTGGCTTGGCCCAGTGTGAACTCGGACGCTTCAATGAGGCCTACAAAAGTTTCGCTGCCGCCCAAGGAGAGTTTAAGGGTCATCTAAATATCGCGGCTCGTTTGCAGAATGTTGGTAAAGCCAACGAGGCAATCAAGCATTTGGAAAAAGCGTTGATCCTGCAACCAAACTCGGTTGAGGCCCTGGAACCGCTGGTCAATCTTTATGAGAGCACTGGCAAGCAGAATCAAGCGCAGAATGTGCGTAAATCCCTACTAACTTTGCGTGGTTTGGCTCCCACGGTGGGTCAGTAAATCATTCGCGCGGCCAAACCAAATGAGGAACTTAACTGCAAATAATTTTGTCTTGATGGCGCTTCTAAGAGGCGCCCTCATGATCGTCCTGGTCGGTTGCTGCGTTTCAACCATGCTCGCCCAGCGGCCCACGGCAAACGATAGCCAGGTCGTCGCGCCTAAGAAAGAATCTCAAGGTCAGCGAATTACATTGACAGATGGCCGAACGATAATTGCTGACGAGGTTTGGCGTCGAGGAAATGAAGTTTGGTACACGCAGCGAGGAGTTACTCAAAGTATCGCGAGCGGCGTGAAGAGTATTGAACCACTTGCAGCATCACAGCCAGTTGCAAAAGCTGACTCCACTCCAAAGCCGATGCCCGACAACAAGCAGGTGGCCTGGATCCACCTGGTGAACGGCGCAAGCTTCAAGGTTGATGAAGTAACGACGACCCCGGCTGGCGTTTGGTATCGTCGAGGGATTGTTTCCGAGTTTGTCGCCAGCGAGCGTGTGGCCCGCATTGAAAGAAGTGACGTGGGCTCGCTGAAGGTCGAGCAAAAACATTCTGACTGGACTTCCGGTAACGCCGGAATTGACGAACTAATCAGAGTCAACGGCACGCGTTATGGCGTCGACCCTTACCTGGTCTTCTGCGTGATCGAACATGAGTCTCACTTCAAGGTGCGCGCGGTAAGCCGAAAGGGCGCGCGGGGTCTCATGCAACTGATGCCCGCCACCGCGAGACGTTTTGGTGTTCGCCGGCCCTTCGATCCCGCGGATAACATTGACGGTGGCACCCAGTATCTTAAGAAGTTGATGGATATGTTTGGCGGCCAGGTTAGCCTCGTGTTGGCGAGTTACAACGCCGGAGAGGGAGCAGTGATGAAGTTTGGACGTAACGTGCCGCCGTATCGAGAAACGCGTGAATACGTGAAGAAGATCAGCAAACGGTACGGAATCTAAACCACTTTTGTCTGATAGTCGAAACCCTCACTTGTTGAACTGGCCCACTCTCAAGTGAGTTGCTAATTTGAACGGCTCCCGCTACATTTCCCACGTTCATATTTCAACCTCCTCAAAGATCGGAAACACTATGACGGCCCGACTACTTGTCTTCCTACTTGTCGTCTCAGTCTCTTCTTTCGTCTATGCGCAAACTACGAACAAGGACACTGGCCCGTATACGCCTGCGAAAGGTAGTGCGGAGCGACAAGCAATTCTCGATGCTTTACGTGGCGACCAGCAAGTAACGTTTCAAGTTCACTACCTGAAAGTCCATCGCGGTTGGTGTTGGCTGGATACCACACCCCTGGACAAAGAGGGCCATCCCACAGCAGAAGGTGGTCCAAATCTACTGCACCTCGAGAACGGCAGTTGGAAGGTAATGGACTTAACCAAAGTGCCGGAAGATCCAAAAGATCCGCTGGGACCAGAGGATGCGAGCCCGGGATTTGTGAGGAACTTGATCAAGACCTACCCCGGTGTGCCGCGGGATATCTTCCCTAAGCCAACGAAGTAACATTTTAGGCCAACTTCCAGCCGGCAAATGGCTTGATGGTGCCGCAACTCGGGCCACCATCGCGTCCGGTTCCCTGGACACGAGTTTCGAGAGGCTTCGAACTCTTCAGCGCAGCCGCTACGGTTTGCCAACTGATATCTCGTAGCGGGATCTTCAAGCGACGACTCCATTGAGTGCCTGCTTGACCGGCGTAAGTGCCGATGTCGAGGTAGACAAATCGTCCATCGGCGGGGCCTTGAGCAAATGGACCAAGAAAGTTTGGCGCTCCGTTTTTTCCTTCTTTCACACGGACGGGAAACTCAAATGTAAGGTCGCCGCTCTTTGATCTTTGGGTCTGAATGGTTTCGTACGTGTTGCCGCTGCCCTTCTGGACACCAAAGTCACAGCCAGCCGGCGGTTTCAGCAGCACGATTCGAAGTGTTATCTCAGCTTCCATATTCACGACTCGTATGCTTCTCTCTCTCGCGCCACCTCCGCTTCTCGGTTGCGCAGGGAGTTGAGCTTCACGATGAGACGGCGTAGAGAGAAAACTCAGGAGCTCTTTAAATTACTCACTAGCTTTTCGATATCATCGAGAGTCTTCTCGTCTAACACGTAGAACGACGACTCGCCCTCGCGCCGCGCCAGGGTATTCTTCGACCCTTTCCCCAGCGCCACTTTCTCGACGTGTTTCCCATCACTCGAGGTAACAGTGATTTGTAGTGCGCTTGAGCCAAAACCGCTGTCCGCAAAATCCGTCGCGCTCAGATCACCTAGCCTTTCCACCAGCGGCTGCACGGTTGTCTTGTCGAATTTCTTCCCTTCCGCTGAGGTCCAGTCCTCTCCCTTCTTGCTCAAGGAATACGTCTTGGAGCCGTCCTGAATCTCAAGCTTGCTCGGATCGTTGAACCCGAAATCAAAAACCTTCTTATTCCGGAAGTCGGACAGTTTCTTGTCCAGTGCTTCACCAAGGTCACTGGGAACTTTGTACACGCCATCGGCCACACTCGATTTCGCGTAATAGTTGTCCTTGTCCTTTTTCACTTCGATCTGCTGCGTGCCCGTGTCTGTGGTTAGCTTTGCGGTCGCGACAGTTGAGCCGGCCGCAAATCCGGAGGTCGCTTTGGCGGCGTCAGCGTCTGTGGTCTCCATCCTGGCTTCAGTGATCTTTCGTAATAGCTCCTCCACCTTGACGCCATCTGCGCGAAGCGGCTTCGGTTTGAGGATCTGCCACTGTTCTTTGTCGCGGCTGAATTCGATCGACTGTTTGCCAATCAGTTCAATCCGCGTGACCTTGTCAGTGTCAGCAGTGATCAAACGCTTGTCGCGCAAGTCGTTCAACCCCTTGTCCAAACTACCCTTGGTGAAACTGGCAATGGTAAACACGCGCGCGTCGCCAGCAAGCTGCGCGTACGAACCACTGCCGGTTGGCGTATCGTCACCAAGTAATAATTTGTGAGCAGTATTATTCTTATCGGTAACAGTCACTTCGACGGCCGGTTCAGCCAGCCCATAGCGCGCGGGGTTGGCTGCCTTCTCCTCGACCAGTCGCTCCGAATTGAGCGACGAAAGGCTCGAGAGTATACCCGTGACAACTGACTCATCGACACCCATAGATTTGGGCGCAGTGATCTGCCATTTGCCGTTGCTATCCCTGGTGACAACGATTTGATCCGCGCCCTTCTTTTTGAGCTCAATCTTGTTGATGTCGGCTTCGTTGAGCGTCAGGATTACTGGCGCGGGTTCAGCAGGCGAGGGTGTAGCAATGGTGCCGGTGGTATCGGCCGGCTTATGACGGTTGGACCAGTACAACAGTCCCAGTAGCGCGGCCAAGACGATGGTGGCGATTGTAAGTCCTTTGCTGTTCATATTACCTTCTTCGCCACCACACCGAGACGCCTAATACCAGCACCAGCAGCGGCACGAAGAACTGACTGGTCGCCCGCACCCAACTGAACTGTGATTGCGTCATGGTTATGCGGCGGTCATCTTCCGCCTTCGGTCGAATCGAAATTAGATCTTCGTCGGACGAAAGCCAGTTCATCGCATTCAGAGCAAGATCGGGATTGCCATTGAAATTGATAAACGAGTTTGCCGCCCAGGAGGAGCCGCCGATCACCACGAAACGACCTTCAGAGTTTTCTTTGCCGGTGTTGTAAGAACCAGCGGCGCCAATCGTAAGTGGACCCTTCTTGTTCTTTGGGTCGTTGGGATCGATTTCCGGCGAGCTCAAATTTGAGGTCGCCTGGCTGCTATCGGAAGAACTCAAGAGTTTCTCGACTGTCGTCTTGTCGGCGTTCTTGATCTCCATTGAGCGCGACAAGGGAAAACCAGTCACGTTACCCTTCATCGGATTGACGATCGGATGATTCTCATACTTGGTGACCAATGCGACTTGCGGCCCCAGACCAGCAAGTTGACCAACCGGGTTGAGGTCGAGCACCAGATCCTTGTTCATGGTAACGCCCCAGGTTGCCAGTAGTTTGGTCAGCGGTTCGTTATCAGCGATATCCGATTTCCCCAATTTGAAGGGCGGATCAAGCATAAACAGCGCCCGGCCCCCTTCTTCGACATACTTCTTAATCGCATCCACTGCGGGTTGTTGATAATCGGCAGTTGGACCAGCCACAACAATCGCGGTACAGTCCGCGGGAATCTCGGCCTTTTGCAGTAGGTTGATCGACTTCGCCTCGTATTCATCCTTACCGAGTAGTTCTTTGAAGCGGGAAAAGCCGCTGCGATCCATATCATCGATCTGATGTTCCCCGCTCCCGCTTAGAAAACAGACGGTCCGGCTCTTGTTCTTGAGGGTGCGAATAAAGGCGCCAGTAAGGCCTTCCTCCGTCATACTCTTGGCTTCTTCCTTGCGCTCGCCAATCTGAACCACGGCAGTGCCAGGTTCCTTGATACCCGCCGCGCGGGCCACCTCCGGATTCTTGTCAGGATCCACGTATTCGACGTGCACCTTCGACGACAGCCCTGCGTATTGGTCCAGGAGATCTTTCGCCTGCGCATACCTGGTACTTTGGTCAAAATAGCGGATCGTTGCGTCCTGGTTCAGATCCTTAACGATCTTCTTCGTCTGGTCTGACAGGCTATAGCGTTTGTTAGCTGTTCCGTCGTAGGACTTGTTGTAGCGATTAGCGAGCACATTGAGGACGACAATAGCAACTAAGATGATGACGACGTAGATACCAATGTAGCCGGCAAATTTAGTTTGCCTTGCTTTTAGTAGTTCAAGGTTCATTTATGACCTCCAACGCAGCGACTCGATGGAGCGCGCAGTGAGAAATAAGCCAAGGAAGATGACAGTGATGTAATAGACGGCATCTTTCGCATCAAGTACACCTTTGGCAAAAGAGTCGAAATGGCTATTTGTCCCCATGTAGGCTAGCACCTTGGCCCAGGTCGCTTGTTCGTAGCCGCTGACCCACTCGAGCACGAACAACAACAAACAGACAGCGAAGGTGACGGCCCCGGCGATGATCTGATTCTTCGTTAGCGTGGAGATGAATGTGCCGATCGCCAACAGTGCGCCGGCCTGCAACAGTAAACCGAGGTAGCCGATCGCCAACGGTTTCCAATCCGGATTACCGTACCTGAAAAGGAACAGGAAATTCACCGCCGTGATCAGGAGCAATCCCGCATAGAGCACTACGGCCGCCAGCCATTTACCGACAATCACCTCAACATCACGCACTGGAGAAGTGGTCAGTAGTTCGATGGTGCCGGTGCGCTTCTCTTCCGCAAAAAGACGCATGGTGATCAACGGCACGAAAAACAAACCGAACACACCCATGTTCGATAAGAGCGGACGGATGATCTGCTCATTAATGTTCATGGGAAATGATTCACCACGCATCTGCGACTGCATGCCGATGTAG
>DATFRK010000871.1:0-14970 GCA_035263325.1 Pyrinomonadaceae bacterium
ATGTCTTTGCGGGCCACTGCCGCATAAAACTCAATCATCGGTTCACCACGCTCCACCGGTGCGTCGGAACCACCTGGTACTACTACTCCCGACTTAATAAAACTCTGCCAGGCATAGGCGCCAGCCAATCGGTCCATACCCAATCGGCTGGGAGCAAAGAAAAGATCCCCGATCGCGTGCGACGGTTGCATCGAAGGAATAATGCCGAGCTTGGCAAAACGTGGGATATCAGCTGGATTCACTATCTGTGAATGCTCTACCCGCCAACGAGGAACAGCAATCTTTCTCTCCGCTGACGGGACTTCTTTCAAAGCCCTTTCATACTCGTCGAGAATGAAGCGGTTGGCCCTGTCACCGATCGCGTGCGTCTCGACTTGGATTCCCTTGCGTAACGCTTCAACCAGCATCGGTCGCAATTCTTCGGCTTTGACTGTCAGGAAACCGGAAGTATCAGGCTTATCCGAGTAAGGCTCTAACAGGGCAGCACCTCGTGAGCCCAGCGCGCCGTCCGATACCACCTTTATGGTTCTGACAGTCAGTCGATTTTGAAATTCGCCGAGAATTGGTCCTTCACTAAGCAACCGGTTCGCACTTCCTCCTGGGCCATACACTGCTTTGTAGATGCGCAACTTGAGTTCGCCCGTGCCATAGAGTTTCTTGAAGATCGCGATGTCTTCGTAACTACCTCCCGCATCCTGGATTTGCGTCCAGCCGAGCTCCACATCGCGCTTTGCGCCGGCAGCGACGGCCCGCTCTGAGTCGGCGGCGGAAGTGGGAGGAACTTTGCGTCGCACCAGACCCTGGGCCGCGTCGAGCAACATGCCATTGGGCTCACCTTGTTTGTCCTTCGAGATCTCTCCGCCAAAAGGATTAGGTGTGTTCTTGTCGATGCCGGCGAGTTTGAACGCGGCACTGTTAGCCACCGCGCCATGTCCATCGGCGCGTCCCAGGATCACGGGATTGTTTGGAGCCACGAGATCAAGGTCCAAACGCGTGGGGAAAACTGGCGGCTGCCAGTGAGTTTCAATCCAACCGCGTCCAGTGACCCATTCGCCAGGTTTTGCCTGATCGACTCGCGACTTAACCTTCGCCAGAAAGTCTTCTAGGCTGGTTGTTCCTTCGAGGTTGAGCGTCATCTCGCGAAAGCCAACGCCGGAAAGATGTTGGTGCGCATCAACAAACCCCGGGAAGACTGTCTTTCCGTGCAGGTCTACTACGCGCGTGTTCTGGCCCACAAATTTCTGTGCCTCTGAATCGGTGCCAACAAACACAACCCGGTCGCCTTTGATTGCGACTGCTTGTGCGTGCGCCATCTGGTCGGCCGCTGTGTAGACATTGCCGTTCTTGAAGACCATATCGGCCGGCTCCACAGGTCGTGTTCCGGGGCCGGTGCTAAGCAACAAGACGCTGACGACTATTAATAGAAGTCTCATAGGGTTCCTTTGTGGGTTGGAAGGTCAGGTACGAAGGGCTTATATCACAAATCTGTGCGGAGGTACTTGGCTCTTTATACTTGGTGCTTTGTTCTGTTGTTCACATCGTCGGATAGAACAAAGAACAAAGTAGTGCCGCTACTTGTCACCAATAAACCGCAGCAACTGTTCAATTGTAGGCAAGCCTGGACGCGCGCCCAATTGGCCGCACTTCATTGCCGCTACCGCATTCCCGAATTTCATGCTGGTCTCGACGTCCTCACCAGTGAGAAGTCCATAAATAAAACCGCCATGAAACGCATCACCCGCGCCGGTTGTATCGCGACAACCATTAGGCGCAGCAAACGCCGGCGATTCAATAAACTCACCGTTGCAGTAGATCAAGGCTCCATTTTCCCCAAGCGTCATCCCCACTAGCGCACAACCATAGCGAGCTTTGAGTTCCACCAATGATTCACGTCTGTCACGGATACCTGTCAAGCGATAGGGAAACTCCTTCGAGGTGACAAGCAGATCGATCAAGGGGAGCAGATCTTGAACACCCGGATAGACATTATCGATATCCGCGGAAGTGATCGCGCCCGACTCCTTCGCCTTGCGTGCGACCACTGCGCAAGCTGGCGGATCGTGCGCATCGAGGTGTAGCAGACGACCCAGGGCGCCAAAGTCAGCCGGCGCTTCTTCTGGCTGATAAGCCAGACGGTCGTCGCGATCCCAAACGATGGTGCGCTCCCCGTTGCGGATGTCGATCACGATAAATGCTAATTGAGTTGACGCGCCTTGAACTACCTGCACGTAGTCGACGTTGACACCGTCTTCCTTCAAGGTCGCCAGGCCAAAAGCTCCTTCCGGATCAGAGCCAAATCGGCCCGCGTAGGCGGTCTTCAACCCTAGTCTCTGCAAAGCGACCATTGCAGTCGCAGTTTGTCCGCCGGCAGAGAGTTTGTGATCCAGGAGTCGCATCTTCGTATCGAAGGCGGGATATTCTGGGACGACAATCAAATGGTCGACGGCATTGAGTCCGAACCCAACCGCGTCAAAAGGTTTGTTAGCGGGCAGTGACAAAGGGAAGCGCATGATGAACCTAAGTAATATACAACTCGACTACCAGAATTTGCGCAGTTGGGAAGGGGGCAAGCGCTAATTAATTCAACTTTCCACTAAGAAGTCATGAGGTCTGTTTGTTTGGAGTTGGCGCTAGGGAGAGACAGCGGGGGCGCGCTTAGAGGTGCATATCTCTTCGTCGATTTTCTGGCCTTTTCCGATTGCGCTAAAATACTTTAACGGTGGCAAGCATCTCAACATTGTGTCCTTAGAAGAGAAACTCAAAGAAATTCCCTCTTCACCCGGCGTCTATCTACACAAGGACGCGGGTGGAAAGGTGATCTATGTCGGCAAGGCCAAAAACTTGCGCAGTCGCGTGCGCTCGTACTTTCGCGCCCGCCCGTTCGATCGCAAGACGGATGCACTCGTCGGCCAAATCGCGGATCTCGAGTTTATTGTCACCGACAGCGAGGTGGAGGCACTCATTCTTGAAGCCTCGCTCGTCAAGCAACACAAACCCCGTTACAACATTAAACTCCAGGACGACAAGTCATACCCGCATCTCAAGCTAACGGTCAACGAACCATTTCCGAAAGTGGTGATTACGCGTCGCATTCAAAAAGACGGCGCCTTGTACTTCGGTCCTTTCTTGCCGGCCAGCCTGGCGCGTCGCACCATCGATTTGATCAACCGCACTTTTCAACTGCGGACTTGCGACATCGACATCGACGGCAAGGCGCCCCGTCCTTGCCTGGAATATCACATCAAACGTTGTCTTGGACCATGTGTGAAAGGATTGTGCACCGCGGAGCAGTACCAGGAAGCTGTTCGTGACGTGCGTCTGCTGCTGGAAGGTAGAAACAAAGAGTTGGCCGACACGCTCGAAGGGCGCATGACGGAGGCGTCGGAGGATATGCGTTATGAGTTGGCCGCCAAGTACCGCGACCTGCGTAAGACAGTAATCAGGCTTTCTGAGCAGCAGAAGATGGCCACGACTTCAGAAAGTGACTTCGATGTCTTTGGTTACTATCGTGAAGGACAAAAGCTTGCGCTGCAACTATTCACGATGCGCGAGGGACACATCGTCGGGCGACGCGAGTTCTTCTGGGAAGATTTGTCACCGGATAGTTTTGACCCGGCGGTCTTTCTCGGTGAAGTGTTGGCTCAGTATTACGCTTCGGATTATGTGGCGCGAGAGATCTACGTGCCGGTGGATTTTGTCGATCGCGAACTCCTCGAGCAGGCCCTCTCGCAAAGAAGAGGACGGCGGGTGCGGATAATGTTTCCCCAACGCGGCGAGAAGCGCGACCTGATTGACCTGGTTGAGAAGAACGCAAAGCTGGCATTTGAACAGCGCTTTCGTGTTTTGCAGCCTGACATGAAGTTGGTGCTTGAAGAATTGCAAGAGACGCTGGAACTGCCGCATTTTCCTGGACGCATCGAGTCGTTCGATATTTCGCACATCCAGGGTGCGGAGAATGTGGCGGGCATGGTGGTGTGTGAAAACGGCAAGATGAACCGTTCGGAATATCGAAAGTTTCGCATCCGCGGTGTTGAAGGCGCCAACGATACGGGCTCAATGCGAGAAGTAGTGTCGCGCCGTTATCAGCGGTTGCTAAACGAAGGTAAGCCTTTGCCTGACTTGATCGTGATTGACGGTGGCAAGGGGCAACTGAACGCAGCTGCTGAAGCAATGCGAGAACTTGATCTGGAAGCTGTGCCAATGGTCGGAGTCGTCAAGCCGCCACTCAGACACAATGAAGTGGCCTACCTGTTAGTGAAGGGGCGAGAGGATGAGCCAATTTACCTCGATTCGCATTCATTGATTCTGCGTTTGTTGCAGATGATTCGTGATGAGACGCACCGTTATGCGGTTACCTATCATCGTAAGCGTCGCGAATTGCGTGATTTCACTTCCGAGTTAACTGCCATTCCTGGCGTGGGTGAGAAAAGAAAGGGGCGGTTGCTGCGTCACTTCGGATCGATTCAACGGATCTCGAAAGCGAGTCCTTCCGAGTTAACGCCTTTCGTGGGTCGCAAGACTGCGGAAGAGATCGCCGAGCACTTTCTGCGCCAACGGAATCTGGCCGAGTCAGCGGTCAAGTAAGGATAAGGCGGAAGGATGAAGGATGAAGAATACAGAACGAATGATACGGATGTTTCACTAAGTGTATTCAGCACAACCATTCATCCTTCCGCCTTCATCCTTCCTCCTTCCGCCTTCCGCCGGGCTTGACGCACTCATTAATCCTCGCAGAGAATACGGCCACTTTCTACTCGCAATACCTTCTTTTGTAGTGCTCCGGTTTTCTATTCTGAAAGCAGATAGCCCGAAAGGAGGGTGCCCAGATGGCGAGCAAAGCCAGTATCGCCGGTCATCCGATCCATCCCCTACTCGTCGGTTTCCCAATAGGCCTTTGGACCACATCCCTGGCCATGGACGTCTGGTTCTACTTTCAAGTTAACGTCACCTGGCTGGTGGTTTCGAAATTTCTGATCGCCGCTGGCTGTATCGGTGCGATTGCCGCCGCCGTACCGGGCATCATCGACTGGTTAGCTATAAAGGACGAGCCAGTTAAGAAAGTCGCGAACTGGCATGCCCGGCTCAACATTATTGCGCTGGTACTCTTTCTTATTAATCTCTACTTCCGTACCCACGCTGGTGGACACCTGGTGGGTCACCGGTTGATCGTGCCGTTTCTAATGTCGCTGGTTGGAGTTGGCCTGATCGGAGTCTCGGGATGGCTGGGCGGGGAATTGGTCTTTCGCTACGGCGTGGGCCGGGAAGGCTGAGGCTTTTCGCTGGGTCTTTGGGCTTGGGCCTTTGGCCTTCGGGGGAGATCTCAAATTCTGGGATCTCAGATCTCAAACCATAAAAGCAAATGGTCAAACGACAAAGGCCGAAGGCCCATGCCCCAAGACCAATCAAAAATCAAGAATCGAAAATCAAAAATCCCTCAGGTCTGACCCCTCACGGCGGCAAAGTCATACGTCAAGTGCAGTTTCAAAGCCCCATCAACGATCTCTGCTCTCACATCCTTGACGTGGGCCTTCACCGCCCCATTACTCGCCTTAACCGGAACCATTAAGGACAGTTGCCGCTCGTTCACTAACGACAACGGATTCACTCGCTGGTCAATTGCGGTTTGCACAAAGACCGTAACAAACGGATTCAGCAACGGGGATACGCCTTCCAGGTTAAGTCCCTCAACGTTGACGCGACCGAAAAGAGTTTGCTTAGGTTCATCGAAGGAGAGCTGAATACTCGTTTGCGCCCAGCCCTTAAACTGGATGCAACTGCCAGAAATACTATGGCTCCCAGTGAAAGCCAGCGGCGCCGAGATGCTGCCATTATGGAATTGCACGTTTGTCTTAACGCCGCTCCCTTCGGGCAGGATAGTAATACTGTTTCCACAGTCACCTTGAAACAGCGCCGGTTTGAATTCACCGCTTGTGCCTGCGGTCTGGCCAAGTTGGAACTTAGGGGCATCAAGATTCGAGAACGTCGTGCCCATGACCCCATCGATAAAACTTTGTCCGAACGTAATGACGACCGTGGCCGGGGGATCACCGCTGGGGTCGGGAGCCTTTACCGCCACACCTGGAGCGGAGTGGGCTCGCGGCATGCCGAGGAAGTAAACCACCGCTCCACCTCCAAGAAAGGCTCCCAGCAGTAGCATCACAAGGTATCTCATTGCAGAACGCTCCTTAACGTGTCGGGCTCGGAACCGGAGAGCCTGTGGTTGCCGCCGGACTTGGCGGCGGTGGCGGCACACTCGAGTTCATGTTTGTGAGCAGCGTTTTCAATACCGCCGCAATCGTATTGGTGATGGCGTCGACTTGAGCGCGTACCTGGGCCTCCGGAACTTTGTTAAAGCCCGCAGGAACTTCGAACAAACTCGGATCGACATCGGTAGTTATATCACGCATCTCCGCGACCACCTTGGCTCCCTTGACCCCCTGAACATTTCCACTCGCTTCACTATATAGCTCTGCGCGCAACGGCAGTCCAGTATCTTTGTCGATGAAGATAAACGACTCAGTATTGACCTGGCCCGCCGAGGTATTGGTATTTGTGCTGCGCGCGTAACGATACTTGAGCGCCGTTCTCCCGTTGACAGTCTCTTCACCTACGGACTCGATGCCCTGGAGTTTGTCAAGGTAAGCGACCAGTTGGCCCGGGGTCATTAGCTTGTGAACCTGGAATCCGGTGGCGGCGGGAGTCAACTCCGCGTACTGCTTGCGTCCGGGAGCAATTGCATAAGGCACGCCGTTGTGGTCCAGGTAGACCAGGTCTGACCCATCCGGCAGTTTGAACGAGAGACGACGATCGTCTCCACTGCGAGCTACTTCAGCGGAGAGCGTAGGAATGCCAATAGTCTTTTCTCCGCCTTCAGTTTGAGCGGTAAATACGAGTGTTGCTCGATAGCGGTCGGGTTCGCGAGCGGCGATAGTCGCTATTGGCTGAGTGGTAGTGTTGGTGTTCGCGGCAGCCGAGACATTCGCATTTGTGTTGCTATTATTCGTGTTTAAGTTGGTGGTTGTTTCCGGTGTGCGCTGACAAGCAGCAAGCAGCAATCCTGATAGAGTCAATAGACAAATAAGGACCAGCAATTTTGCGTCGGTGATTTTCATAGCAACAGTCTCCGAAAAGTATGGTCTGTAACTCGGGGGCTATTGTTAAGGGGATTTGGGAGGGAAGGTCCATAGAATAACACGAGCCGTGACGCTCACAAACCTGCTCTTTCATCTTGTTGACTTGCGCGGGGTTTTAGCGGTACAAGCGCTGTGCTCCGCAACCTTGTTACCTGGTGCTAACTGATGAAACATCTTCCGTTATTGCTGATACTCGGTTTGGCCCTGTCGCTTTGCAATCTCTCAAACAGACTGAAGTTCAAGCAGTCAACCAACTCTGCGAGTGGGAACACTTCCGCTACCGATAGTGGCGGCACGATTGCTGAAAAGGCTGAACCGACAGCGGCACAAACGGCGGCATTAGCAGGTGGGCAGCAGATAAAGTGGGACCCACAGGGTATCTCCTGGACAGTTCCTCCCAAGTGGACGGAAGCGTCTAACGAATCGAAGATGTTCGTCTGGCGTTCGCCGGGAGGTGGAGATGCGGCATCACTCATCGTCAACATTTCACCGATGGACGAGAATTTCCCCGCCGAACTCAGCATTAAAGCTTTCTACGATGGCGCTAAAGGCAGAGCGAAAAACGGCGAAGTCGACGAGTTGAAGTGGTTGGAAATAGATGGGGTGAAAGGTGTCGAGTTTCGCGAGTCGAATCCGGAGAAGCCCGACGGCTTCAGACGTTTGCAGTGGATGGCTTATCGGAAATTCGCCGGCCAGGTGCAACTCGTCAACGTGATGCTGGCCACTAGCGGTAAAGGGTTTCCAAATCATCAGGACGCGATGTACGGTATCCTCTACTCTATGAAACTCGTGCATTAACCTTGGAGTGCGGTGACCCGTCACCACCCTGTGATCGACAAACCTTTCTTAGAGCAATCCCAAGCAGCGGTCCCGACACGTCGGGATCACACTCCAAAAAGTTTGTTGACATTCATCGGCAGATAAGTTAAGTCTCAGCCCGTCGAGTTAGGTTTTACGTTCCTTACAACCCGTCGGAATTTTCTCGCTGTTAGTCAATCCCAAGGTCATGCGGCTGTAGTCTGCGTCTAGATTCCGCCGGCGGTTCCTGATTTCGTATCCAGCTCCCAATCACTTCGTTCTGGATCGAGACCTTTGTGTGTCAGTTTCCTTCGCGATGGAGGTCTACATATGCCCAGCAATCAAGGCACTTGGACGGTCATGGTTTACCTTGCCGGGGACAACAGCCTGACCACTGAATGTCTATTCGCCCTGACAGAGATGAAAAAGGCCAACCCGGGAAATGATATCCGGGTCATTGCCCAGCTTGATCCCCGGGATGAACGTCTTCCCACTCAACGTTACGAGATAAACAGAAAAGGTGCGAACAGCACTCTATTCGACGATATCTTCGATCAAGCGAAATTTGATCCCCAGACCGGTGAAGTGCATTTCAAGAGAGAGAGCGCCAACGCAAAGGCACTCGCCACCATCCGGGCAGCAGGAAGGAACCTTCGCTCGGAGTCGTTGGCCGAAGCTAATCTCGAGAGCTCCTCCGACCTGGATCAAGTGATCACGGACGATACCGACACCGGATCCCCCATCACTCTCTACAATTTCATCAGTCTCTGTTTGGAGAAATATCCTGCCGATCACTACATGGTAGTTCTGTCAGGCCACGCCGGCGGCACGCAGCGCGACTACTTGCTGAAGGACGAAAGCTCCTCAGGCTCGTTGACTTTCAATGAACTGAAGCAAGTCTTCAAACGGATCAAGGCGGACCGCAAAGGCGAATTGATAGATATCGTAGGCATGGACAATTGTCAGATGAGTATGGTTGAGGTTTGCTACGAGTTGCGCGGTTTGGCGCAGGTGGTGGTTGGTTGTGAAAGTTACAGTCCCGCCTCCGGATGGCCTTATCGACAAATTCTCGATCGGCTGCAAACAACGATCAGGGGTAACTCGAACAGGCAAAAGTCGCTCGTGGCGAGTGTGGCCAGGGGCGTTGTAGATGAGTACGTCAACTACTACTCACCTTACTGGTTGTCGGGAATGTCAGTTTCGCAATCGGCAATGGACCTGAGCAAAGTCGCGCAACTGCGGCGTCTGATCGACAAGTTTGCCCAGGCTATGGAAAGCGAGTTGATTAAGGAGCACCACCAGCGGCCACGAAGGTCGCGGCGTGGAGTCAGCCACCCTTTTAAGGACGCGCTTGTCTTAGCTCATTGGTCAGCCCAATCCTATAATGGAGAACTCTACGCGGATCTATACGATTTTTGTGATTGCCTTCTGCAGCGAGTCGCATCAGGTCCAGTCTCGAGAGCTGCCCGGGAAGTGATGAAGTTTGTTAAGTCGGAGTTTGTCCTGAAGTCATGCTACAGCGGTGCCGCCTATCAGTATTCACACGGTGTCTCGCTCTATTTTCCGTGGGCGCAGGTGGCCGCCGATTACGAGAATCTCGATTTTTCGCGAGACTCAAAGGGTTCAGGCTGGCTCAGTTTCCTGCGCACCTATGTGTTGCTAACACGGAGACCACCTCGAGACCTGGATCGCAAGACAAAATTGGGGGAGAGTTCGATTGCTTCCCTAAACCTCTTGTCGCCGGCTGACCGTATGGCCGATGACCGTATGGCTGATGACCGTATGGCTGATGACCGCATGGCTGACGACCGCATGGCTGACGACCGCATGGCTGACGACCGGATGGCCGACGACCGGATGGCGGATGACCGGATGGCTGACGACCGCATGGCAGATGACCGCATGAACTCTGACAAAGCTACCGGCAATCCGATCCATAGCATGCGAAATCCCCCGGTGATTTTCTTTCCCACTGCCTGCATCAAGCACGGTAGAAAGGTTCTGGCTAGCGAGGAAAGGCTGTATCTTTCTAACCAGGTGAAGTAATCACTAGAGCTAACGGTTTTTCTACTTTGCGATCCACCCGCATTACTAAACGAACTCGCCTGCTTGCCAACTTGCTAGTGCTGCCGTTGACGTTTGTCTTAGCCAGTGATCATAAATCCCACTCGCAAGGCGACAGTGGAAATCCGCCGGCAACCAAATCTAGCCCCGCGGCCCCGGCTGTGAGTCCTGGACAAGCAGCATTTGCCGAAGCGGAACGACTTCGTGCTGAACAGCGGGAAACGTCCAACCAAAAAGCGATTGCCAGTTACAAAGAGGCGGCCGAGCTTTGGCGCGGCGACCGTCAGTTTGACCAGGCAGCGAAAGCGCTCCGGAACGCCGGCGAAGTCTGTCTTGGGTTGGGCCAAACTGAAGATGCGCTACAACAATACAAGGAGAGCCTGGCGCTCTGTAGTCGGACCAGGGATTTGCACGAAGAGAGCAAGACGCGAAACGATCTTGGATACTTGTACTTTATCAAGGGCAATAGCTCTGCAGCACTGGAAAATTGCCTCATCGCCCTGAAGTTAGCCAGGAGCCTCGGAGATAGAGAAGTTGAAGCGCAGGCCTTGAGCAATATCGGAGAGTCTTATTTTGTCTCTGGAAACCTGACCAAGGCGCTCAGCTATCAACAGCAAGCCCTGGATCTTTGGCGGACGTCGGGAAATCGCCGGGGTCAAGCACAAGCCTATACCGCGTTGGGCTACTACTACAGGAATCTAAGCGAACCGACTAAGGCCCAGGACTCCTACCAAAAGGCTCTGAGTCTAGCTCACGAGTCTCATGACGCTCGGAGCGAAGCACTGGCGCTCGTCGCGTACGGTAACCTGAAATCGAAACTGGGTGAAAAGCAGGAGGCGATTGATTCCTATAACGCCGCCAGACCGATCACCGAACAAATTGGTGATCGGATTACCGAGGCTAGTGTGTACGGTGGACTAAGTTCCATTTACGCCGGCCTCGGTGACCAACAAAAAGCGCTCGATCATGCGGAACGCGCGTTACAACTTTTTGAGGCGACTGGCGGAACCTGGGGCATCGCCGAAGTGAAGCATCAAATCGGGAGAGCGCACTACTTGCTCGGTGAAAATGACCAGGCGCTGAAATACCTGAAAGAAGCTCTAGCGCTATTTGAATCTCTCTCGATGCCCCGCTTGCAATTGCAAGCACTAACCGATATTGGCCTGGTCTATAGCTCGATGAAAGATACCCGGAGCGCGCTCGACTCCTACCAGCAGTCACTGCGTTTGACGCGAGCAGGTCAGGACCAACGACATCAGGCTTATACGCTGAACTACATCGGCGAGATTTACGAGAGTCAGAAAGACTCGAGACGTGCCCTCGAGTACTACCAGCAGGCTCAATCACTCAGTGACCTGGCTCGAGATCCTATAGCAAAGGCATTGACTCTTTATCACCTCGCTCATTTGGAGCGCGACCAGGCCCAGCTAGCTCGAGCCCAACAACTAATTGAAGACGCAGTGGCGCTAGAAGAATCACAGCGCACCAGGGTCTCCAGTCAAGACTTGCGGGCCTCGTATTTCGCCACCGTGCGGCAGAGTTATGAACTCTACATCGACATCTTGATGCATCAGCAGAAAAGTGATCCGAATCCGGGCTTTGCCGCAAAGGCATTCGAAATCAGCGAGCGCGCGCGGGCCCGTTCGTTTCTGGAATCATTGCGTGAGTCGCAAGCAGATATTAACCAGGGGGTTAACCCGGAGTTGTTACGGCAGCAAAAGGTGCTGGAAGAAAATCTCAATGCCAAGGCTGAGCAGCAAGTGCAGTTGCTGCAAAAAAAGCAAAAGGATGAAGCGGAAAAAGTAAGTAAGGAGTTGGAACAGCTAGCTGCTTCGTTGGCCCAACTACGCGATCAAATCAAGACGACGAGTCCGCGCTATGCTGCACTGACCTCGCCCCAACCACTCAATCTGGAGCAGGTACAGGACCGGGTCCTCAATGAAAACACGCTGCTACTGGAATACGTGCTGGGTGATGAGCGTAGCTACGCCTGGGTAGTCGGAAAATCGAGTGTGGTGGGCTACGAATTGGCGTCCCGGGCAGAAATAGAAGCAGCGGCGATTCGTTACTACAAGTTGATCACCGCTTATCAACCTATATCCGGCGAGTCGCTCGAGCAGCGATTGCAAAGACGAGAGGAGGCGAGTCGTTCAATTGCGGTCGAGACAGCCATCTTGAGCAAGATGGTGCTGGGGCCATTTGCGGGAACGCTGGGTAAGAAGCGATTGCTGGTCATTCCCGATGGAGCACTACAGTACATTCCGTTTCGCGCCCTCAATGATCCTGATGACACTGCCAATGGAGTGGCGCTGGTTGAAAATCACGAGGTGATTAACGAACCCTCGGCGTCGACCCTGGCCCTGTTGGTAGACGAAGCGAAGGGGAGGCAATCTCAGGCGAACACGGTAGCCGTACTGGCTGACCCTGTTTTTGAAATTGATGATCCGCGGCTGAACCATGGCAGTCAGCAGGCACCGTCACCCACCGATGAGCGCCTCAAGTTGCAACAAGCAATCAGAGACATTGGCATTTCAGCTGATGGGATTGAGATACCGCGCCTATTTGCCTCGGGCGAAGAAGCGGAAGCAATCATGGCCGCCGTGCCCTGGGGTACAGGATTGAAGGCAGTGGGATTTGAGGCCACTCGGGAAAGAGTTTTAGGACCGGAGTTGTCGCACTATCGCATCGTCCACTTTGCCACTCATGGGCTAATCAATAATCAACATCCCGAGTTGTCGGGAATCGTTCTGTCCCTCTTTGATCGACAGGGAAAGTCGCGGGATGGCTTTCTGCGATTGCACGACATTTACAATTTGCGCTTGCCCGCGGATCTGGTTGTGCTCAGTGCTTGCAGCACGGGCCTGGGCAAAGATGTAAAAGGGGAGGGGCTAATTGGTCTAACGAGGGGGTTCATGTATGCCGGCGCCTCCGGCGTCGTCGCCTCGCTATGGAAAGTTGATGATGATGCCACGGCAGTACTCATGAAAGGCTTCTATGAAGCTATGTTCCAGAAAGGACTCTCTCCCGCCGCAGCCCTCCGCGACTCTCAACTGGCCATGGCGCGACAAGAAAAATGGCGTGCTCCTTATTACTGGGCCGGCTTTATCATCCAGGGCCAAACCGACACCACACAGATCAGACCTAACCATGTCTTCCCGACGCGACCACGAGTGGTCCTGTTTATCAGTCTCGCCGGAGCCGTGGTGCTGATTTCAATCTTAGGTCTTAGGCGAAGACGAAAAACGGTTATTTAGCTACAATGCAACCCGCGCTGACGATTTACGAGGCAGGCGCGCGACTAAATTCCTTACGCTCCCAAAGCTAGATGAACAAAGATTGGATTCTGACTCAGGAATCTTTTGACGCCCTTCTTGACTGGCTCGATCCTGAACGCGATATCGCTGGCCAGAAATATGAAGAAATTCGGCGCCGTCTGATCAAACTCTACGCCTGCCGCAGCTGTCATGAGCCTGAGGATCTCGCCGACGAAACCATTAATCGTGTAACCAGGAAGTTGAAGGAGATAACAACCGAGTCTAAGGGAGATCGAGTAGCCTACTTTTACGCGGTCGGAAACAATGTCTTCAAGGAATACTTGCGTCGCAGGTTGCCAGACACACCGCCGCCGGTTGGGTTACAGTCAAACAACGTCGAGCTGGAATTCGCCTGTCTTGAGAGTTGCCTGGCTGAGCTGCCAGTTGACCAGCGAGAGTTGGTGGTTAACTACTACCAGGACGAGAAGCTGGCAAAAATAAATCAGCGAAAATTGCTGGCCGAGAACTTGGGCATTGCGGCTAATGCCTTGAGAATCAGGGCGTACCGGATTCGGGCCGCTCTGCAAGAGTGTGTGGAGAAGTGTCTTGATCTGAAATTGCAATGAAATACCCTGCGTCTTTCGATCATTTACGTTGAGAGAGTGAGGGGACTTAATAATTTGAGCGTTAACGCCGAGCAAACTGATCGCCTAAGAGACTACCTTCTGGGTGTTATACCGTGGGAGGAAGCGTCTGATATTGAGCAAAAACTCCTTGGTGATGCGGACTTCTACGAAGAAGTCCTGGTCACTGAGGATGAGTTGGTCGACCTGTATGTGGCTGATCGGTTGCCGGCTGCGGAAAAACAAAGGTTCGAAGCGTACTTCCTGACGACTACTGAACGTAAACAGAAGGCCCGCTTTGCGAAGGTATTCGCTGCTTACCTTGCCCGTCAGCAGGCTGAGGTGCTCTCGGCGGCGGCCGGCGCGTCCGCTGCGACAGAAAAACCACGAAGAGCCTTCTGGCCGGGCCTGGGCTTTTTTCGCCATCGCCCGGTCCTAAGTTTTGTAGCGATACTTTCAGGTTGCGTAGCCCTCGTCGCTCTTTTGTGGCTCGGCTTCCGGCCCAATCGTAGCCAGTTGGGTACTGAAACTCTGCCAGTAGCGCTTATACCCGGCCAGGTGCGAGATGGAGGGACCACGCCGAAGGTTGTGCTATCCCCCAAAGTTGTTTCGCTCGAATTTGAACTTGAGACTGCTCCCGCTCCCTATCAGAACTACTACGCCGAAGTGCTCTACGAGACTGAGCGAGTTTGGGAAAAAGATCACCTCACGCCCGTAAATAAGGCAGGCCGGCAAAGCGTTTTAATGGCGGTTCCAGCTGACCGCCTAAAACCAGGCTACTACCAAATTAAACTCAGTGCAGTCTCCGCCTCGGGGGAATTGGAATTGGTTAACAGGTATGCCTTTCGGGTAGGGTCCGAGTGACTTTGTTCCCGGGTTTTCCTCGGAAAAAATCCTGAAATGTTTCGCGTGAGAAAGTCATACCTAGTGAAGGAATAGTTCGGAAAAGATTTTCCGACCTTTGTTGCCCCAGAAAGCTTTACCCCACGCACGACCGACCCCTCACCGCATGCTAACAGGGCATGCCTCATTAAAGGCAAACGGCGAGCGACTCACAGTTGAGTAGTCGCTCGCCGCTTTTTAGTGGCCCTACTTCTT
>DATFRK010000872.1:0-7207 GCA_035263325.1 Pyrinomonadaceae bacterium
ACAATCCGGTCGGACTCAGTCTTGATGTTCTTCAACAACGAATCAACTTTGTCTGCCAACTCTTCCTTGGCGACCTTTTTCTTACCAAGGTAATACTCGCCGTCGTTGGGGATCGAGATCACCACTGACGACTCCTTGATAATGTTCGGATCGACATCCGGGTTGTTCATATTTTTCGGCAGGGCGACAGTAATGCCCTGTTGCAGGAACGGTGTGACCACCATGAAGATGATCAGCAACACGAGCATAATGTCCACCATTGGGGTGACGTTGATTTCCGACTGTACACCACTGGTACCGCCGCCTGACATTCCCATAACTAAATCCCCTTTCGGAATCCGTTTGCGTAAGATGCACGGAGCGACCGTAAACGTTCGCGCCGATTCGCACCTACCGCCAGATCTTCAACCCACTATGGCTTCAGTTGCTTGGTCCGGTTCTTGATGAAGTAGTCGACCAACTCAGACGCTGAGTTATCCATTTCGACCACAAACCCATCGACCTTGCCGGTGAAGTAGTTGAAGAGCCATACAGCGGGCACCGCCACTAACAAACCGAGCGCGGTGGTAAAGAGTGCTTCCGAGATACCGCCGGCCACTGCCGCGATACCAGCTGACTCAGCGTTCTTCATGCCGCGGAACGCGTTGATAATTCCAAACACCGTACCGAATAGGCCGACGAACGGAGCGGTCGAACCGATAGTCGCCAGGCCGGAAAGGCCACGCTTGAATTCGGCAGTCTTGATGGCGATTGCTCGTTGCAAGGCACGCTTGGAAGCTTCGATTTCATCGCCGGAAATATCCGAGGATGCTTCATGGGCACGAAACTCCTGCAAGCCGCTGCTCACGACCATTGCCAGGTGCGACTTGCGATGCTTGTCGCTGATATTGATCGCTTCTTCGATGCGGTCGTTCTTGAGTGCTTGCGCCACTCGGGGTGCAAACTCGCGCGACTGCTTCTTAGCAGCAGAGTAAGTCAGATAACGCTCGACCATGATCGCGATCGAATACACTGACATGATCAGCAGCACAATAACTACGGCGATAGCCACGCCGCCCATGTTCTTCACCATTTCGGTAATAGTGAATGTGTTTCCGGTATCCGCTGGACTAGCGGCGGCTTGAGCTTCCTGGAACATCAACAAAAGGCCTAGTGCTTTGCTGCCGAGAAGACTGGTTAGAATAGTCACGGTAAACCCCTCCAAAGTGTTTATTAGATTAATTGCTAACAGAGATGCTGATGGACCGGCGGGAGTTATTGCTGCCGGTCCAAGTTTTCATTCTCCGCATCATTGAGCCACGAAGTTGTACTGGATGACGCCGGTAACTTTAACCGGCTGTCCTGAAAGTTTCGTTGGGGAGAATCTTGCTTGTTTGGCCGCGTTAACCGCCACCGCCTGCAACAAAGGATGCCCCGAGACGGCATGCGCGGAGACCACGTTGCCGTTTTCGTCAATTAGCACCTGGACAACCACGGTGCCGGAAGCATGTGCCGCTTTGGCGATTGGTGGGTAAGGTGGTTTCGGAAGACTGATCGCTTTGCCGTTCAGCACTCCGCCTGAAATGGGCGCGCGCGGTGGAGTGGCCTTCGGCTCAGGTGGTGGTGGTTCGTCGGCGATGGAAACTTTAGATGCCGCCACCACAGTTCCGGTGCCGGGTCCAGCCGGAACTGGCGCGGCTGCGTTCGAGTCACTGCTTCCTTGTATGGTTGTCACCCCTCGACGAACCGGTGGAATATCGCTGGCCTTGGCAGAAACTTCTTTCGGCACCAGTTCAGTTCGCGTTACGTCCGCGATGAGCTCTTTGCGCACGTCGACGTTTTGCTCAATCTTTTGCGGCTTAACTTCCTGTTTTTGCTCCGGTTCTTTTTGCTGTTGCGGAACTGGCACCGGCGCAACAAGAGTAGTCAATTCCAACTCCTGTTGATCGAGGTGATTGTCGTACCAGTAGATGCCCGCGACAAAGAAAGCCAGGCCAAGCACGCCGTAGATCAACGCGGTGACCAACACGAATGAGCCTTTTCGCGAGATATCATTCTTGTGCGAACTTGACTCAACCAGATTATCGAACATTTAGATTTATCCTCCCAATTCCGGCGCCAAATGGATCAGTAGGGCGGAAATTGTTAGTAGCATTGCCTCTCAAACGCCGACGCAATTTTGCCCGCTTGAGTTCCGTCACAGATTGAAGGGGAAACAGCAGCCGCTGATATTGAGCACACCGAATAGACTCGAAAGCCGCTGTGCGAGAAAAAACTCGCCGGCCTCCTCAACAGACTGCCGCGTGTTCAACCTATAGCTTTACACGCAGGGTCGACTCTTGAGTATTTAATTGGCCAGCAACGGTCGCAGTCTATGCCGCAAAGCCTCGCGAAGTCAAGTAGCAAATGGGGACAATTACTACCTTGCAAAAGCATTCCTTCGCGAGCAGGCCACTCAAACTCTACTGGCGCCACGGGAACGCTTGCCGGCACCTGCCGCCACCGCTTCGCGACTGCTCGTCTTCGCCGTGCCCTGTACGCCACCCTTAACCGGCTTGCTAAAACTCAGGGCTGCAGCGCGATTTGCCGACTCAATGCGCTGCTCCCACCAGACCATGATCGGACTAGCAATTGCCACTGATGAATAGGTACCGAAGGTGATGCCAATCAATAGGGCCAGCGAAAAACCTCGCAGTACCTCTCCGCCGAAGAGGACCATCGCCAGGACGGAGAGAAACACCAGGCCCGAGGTAATAACAGTTCGCGAGAGCGTCTGATTGATTGAGTCGTTGGTAATCTTATAGAGCGAATCACGCCGGTGCAGGCGACGATTCTCTCTGATTCGATCAAACACCACGATGGTGTCGTTTACCGAGAAGCCCACCAGCGTTAAGAGCGCGGCGATAACCGTCAGACTAACTTCCCACTGGAAGATCGAAAAGAAGCCCAGCGTCACAAGAACATCGTGGAAAACCGCGATCACAGCCGCCGCCCCATAGGTCCACTCAAACCGCAGCGCAATGTAAACCAGGATCCCGACCAGGGCCGCGAGCGTTACGGCAATTGCCTTGTTACGCAGTTGAGCGCCCGCAACCGCACCCACGGCATCTGTACCGATGATCTTATAAATTGCATTGGGATCGGCGTTAACGTCGTCGTACTTAGGCTCCGCTTCTTTTCCGAACGTGTTTAGCGCGGTCCGAACCTCGTCTCTGCCTGCGTCTACCTTGGCCTGGGTTTCAGAGCCCTCCTGACCCTCAAGCGGCAATTTGATCAAAACGGTGTCGTTCTTGTCCGTGACAGGCTGCACAATCGCGTCGCGCACTCCGTGCCCCACGAGCGCACTGCGAATAGCGTCATCGGCGGGCCGGCGTTTGAATTTGACGGTGATGACCGTGCCGCCTTTGAAATCGACGCCAAGGTTGAACGCCTGCCGGCCGGTAGCCTGGCGAACAATTGCGGAAGCCAATCCAACCAGCATCAACAAGATCGAGACGGCGATAAACCAGCGCCGGTTTGCCAGCCAGTCAATGCGAACATCCTTAAAAACTTGAATCATAACGAGTCTCTAAATGCTTAGTGATTCGACTTTCTGCTTTCGTCCCAGGTGCCAAATGAAAATCGTGCGTGATACGTAGACAGCGGAGAACAAGTTGACCAACAAACCGATTACCAGGGTCACAGCGAATCCACGAATTGGTCCAGTACCAAACACAAAGAGAAACAGCGACGAAATAATTGTAGTTACGTGAGTATCAATGATAGTGATGAATGCTCGCCCGAAGCCCTGATCGACGGCAGACGGAATCGTCTTACCGGTACGAAGTTCTTCTCGAATACGCTCAAAGATCAGGACGTTGGAATCCACGGCCATACCGATCGTCAGAATGATTCCGGCGATACCGGGCAGTGTCAGCGTGGCCCCAAACAGAATCAATCCAGCCATCATGAGGATCATGTTCAGCAACAGGGCCACCACCGCGTTGACACCAGACCCGCGGTAGTAGAACAACATGAACAGCACGACCAATCCCAAACCTACCAGCGAAGCATTGACGCCTGAATTGATCGAGTCTTGACCGAGGCTCGGTCCCACGGTTCGTTCTTCGAGATACTCGATAGGCGCCGGCAAAGCACCTGAACGAAGCGTGAGCGCGAGGTCCTCAGCTGACTGCTTGGTAAAGCGACCTTCAATCTGACCTGAATCAAAAATCTGAGACTTGATGAAGGCGATGGACTCCACTTTTTCATTCAGGACCACAGCCATGTACTCATTGATGTTGGCGCCGGTCCAGGCACCAAATTTCTCGGCGCCGGTTTTTTTAAGCGAGAAGTTGATCTCATACTCGTCTGTGCCACCGGCGCGAGTGGGTACTGCCGAGGCATTTCGCAATTCGCTACCGTCAACGATGGCGGGGGCTTCAACCACTACCCACTTCTGCGGCTTTGCCTCATTTGGGTTCTGCGCATTAGTCGTGAGTTCCATGCGCTCGTGGTACTCCAACACACGACGATTTGCGGGAATGTTTCCGCCACTATTCAGCGAGGCAACAGCCTCTTCTTTAGTCGCATAAGTCTGACTAGGGGCAGGACTAGGCGGACTAACCACATGCGCCAGCTCGAGTCGTGACTCTCCCGCTAACAACTTCTTGACGCGCTCAGGATCAGTTACACCTGGCATCTGCAAGAGAATCTGGTGAGAACTTTGAGCTCCGTGTGTCTGCAAGGTTGGTTCAGCAACACCCAACGCGTTGATCCTGGTCTCAATTATCTTCAGCGCCTGCTGCGTGGCGTCGTCGGCAAGAGTTCTTTGTGCGGCCGCGGTCAAAGTCCAAACCGCCTGACCATTGGGTGAGGAAAACACCCAACCGGCGCGATCGCCCAATTCCACCTTCTTCTCAACGGCAGCTTGAATTTCGCTGATCTTGGAACTGTCAGCCGGTTCGAGAATGACTCGATAGTTTCCCGGAGTCGCTTCTCCCCGCGCCTGCTTTATCTCGAAACCAGCATCCTTGGCTGCATTCTGAGCAGCAACGGCATTGCCCTCAGTTAAATGCTTCAAAAACTCTTCCGTCTTTACGCGCATCACCAGGTGCGAACCACCTTTGAGATCCAGTCCCAGGTGGATGTTGTCTCGCAAAGTCGACTTGATGCCTGTCCAGGTGAAATCCCGCAGATGCGGGCGACGACGCGGACCAATGACAATATAAAGGCCAACGACGGTAACAATGGCAATAATGATTGTCCGTTGCAGGAGGTTCTTTTTCTTCATCTTAAAATGACTACTTCTGTTCTTCTTCGTCGATTCCCGCAATAGCCGATCGGGCGATCTCGAGAATTGACTTATCAGCGCTCCTAATCAGGAAGCTCTTATCTTTGACGGCTGTAATCACGCCAACGATGCCACCATTTGTTACAACTCGATCGCCGGCTTTTAGAGAGGAAATGGTATCTTGGAGTTGCCGCTGTCGTTTTTGCTGGGGTCGAATTAGCAATATATAAAAAACGCCGATGATTAACAGCATCGGCAACAAACCACTCAACGCTCCCAACCCACCCTGAAAGAAGATTAAAAAAGTTTCCATTAGACTTCGCGCGGAAAGACTGGAAATCCTTCCGCTCCTATGCAATCAGTATTGGTTAAACTCGAACAAGTAGAGATCTTTCGATTCGCGAACCGCTATTCACCGCTCGTGTTCAGCCGCTCGGTGAACTCGCGCCGAAATTTAGGGAATCCGCCAGACCGGATAGATTGCCTGACACCTCGCATGGTGTCAAGGAAGAAGGCCAGATTATGGTGAGTTATCAGCATACTTGCCAGCATTTCGCCGGCCAGATACAGGTGCCGGAGATAGGCCCGTGAGTGTTTCTGACAGACCGAACAACCACAATTCTCGTCCAGCGGAAGGGTAGCGCGAGCCCATTGTGAGTTCTTGATGTTGACCTTCCCGCGGGACGTGAAGGCCTGCCCGGTTCGGCCGTTTCTAGTGGGCAAAACGCAGTCAAACATGTCGATGCCCCGCGCCACCGCCTCCACTAGATCTTCGGGAGTGCCGACGCCCATCAGATAACGAGGCTGTTCGGAGGGCATCAGCGGTGCCACCTCCTCGATCACCTCAAACATGACCGACTTTTCCTCGCCCACGCTTAAGCCGCCGATAGCGTAGCCGTCGAAGCCGATCTCCACTGTCCCTTCCAGGCTGGTGCGGCGCAAATCCGAGTGCGATGCACCCTGAATAATTCCAAACAGGGCCTGCGCTCCACTGAGACCCGTCGCCTCCACGTAGCCCGTGTCCGCGCGGGCAGCTTGCAATTGATCGAAAGCACTCCGCGAGCGTCGCGCCCAGCGGGCGGTCAATTCCATACTCTTCTGTGCGACCTCGTGCGTAGCCTCGCCGGGAGCGCATTCATCAAACACCATAACTATCTCTGCACCCAGCGCCGCCTGAACTTCCATCGACACCTCGGGCGACAGGAACTGAAGAGAGCCGTCAACATGCGAGCGAAACTCAGTTCCCTCTTCGGTGATCTTACGCAAGGCACCCAGGCTCCAAACCTGAAAACCGCCGGAGTCGGTCAGCATGGCCCTTTCCCAACCAATGAACCGGTGTAGGCCACCGCACGCGCGAATGGTTTCGATGCCGGGTCGCAACCAGAGATGGTAAGTGTTGCCGAGGATAATTTTGGCGTCGAGTTCGCGTTCGAGCTCTTCAAAGCGAATGCCTTTTACAGTCCCGGCGGTACCCACCGGCATGAACACGGGGGTCTCAATTGGACCACGGCGAGTATGTAGTATTCCAGCGCGAGCCTCATCTTGTTGCGCCAATCGTTCAAAGCGCAGCGCCGGTGGGTTTGATGTCCGAGTTTCGTAAGCGGTCATTCATTAAGAGATACCACCGGCTTTAGCCCGTGGTACTTCAATTTTTGCCTAGTAGAGTTGCCTCGATGAGTAGTTAGATACCACCAGCTTTAGCCGGTGGAGTTTCAATTTCTGCCTAAAGCACTACCACAGACACATCGCGCGGCGCAGCCGCGCCTCAAAGCGGAGGAGGCGTTGACTAGGTTGAACCTGAAACTCCACCGGCTAAAGCCTGGTGGTCTCTCACCTTCTCTTCTTCTTATGCCTCTCAATCAACCTTAACGGCGTAGCAAAGAAATCAAACTGTTCTCGCAGCCTATTTTGCAGGTAGCGCTCATAAGAAAAGTGCAGCCCCGGCTTACCGCCCGC
>DATFRK010000873.1:0-6606 GCA_035263325.1 Pyrinomonadaceae bacterium
CGAATCTGGCGCGTTTGAGGTGCCCAAATAGCTATGGCCCGCGCCTTTCACCACGAGCCGCAGATTGTGATTGCGCGCAAAATTGACAGCCGCGGCGACATCGTTAGCGTTGCGCGCGGCCACGGCGTAAGCGCTTGGCGCCGGCGCCCATGCATCAAGCCAGCCGGAAACCTGTGTGCCCGCGGGATTATCTCCGAGGTAGAACGGATTGCGACTATTCTTCATAACCTCGGCGCAACCCTCGCCCGCCGGTTGAGTTGCACAGGGAGCAAACAGCGCCTCTGGTTGTACAAGGTTACCGCCCACCGCGCGCTTTAGTTCTTCCCACTTCGCTCGGCTGGGCCAGTCGGGATCAGAAGGTCTTACGCGACGCTTGATTAATCTTCCAGTCTGGGCTTGAGTTGGCCAGTGTTGCCCTGCGACGTAGTGGAATACGCTCGCTGCAATGCCCTTGAGCAAACTTCTTCTATGCATTTTCGACTCCAAGCTGCTAGCTGAGACTTAGTTCTGCATGAGCTGACTGCGTGAGCTCAACTCAACTTTTCAACCTGCTATTTAACGAACGCGGTAATGCAGTTGCACCAGACCATCTTCGAAACGTTCAGAGGAGTGCAGTTCCAGGGGTACATGACGGTGACGCCGCGCGATCAAGGGAATGCCATCCCCAATGAACACTGGAGCTACACTGATGATGAACTCGTCGATCGCCTGCTCGTCGAGGAACGAGGCGATGAGCTCGCCGCCGCCCATCAACCAGATATCCTTGCCAGGCTGTTCTCGCAAACGATTTACAAATGGTCCAATTGCGCCGTTGACGAACTCCACCCCTAACGGAGCGTCGGTGGGTGGTTCCTGACGAGAGAAGACAATGTACCGATTCTTCGAATCGAACCTGGCGCCCAGGCGTAGGCTTGCCTCGTAGGTCTTCCGGCCCAGCAGCTTCGTGTCGACCGACTTCATGAAAGTGTTCAGGCCATAGAAACCTTCGGGAGCAGGGCGAGAGGTCAGCCATTCGAGGTCACCGTCGGTCCGCGCGATGTACCCATCAGCGCTGGTTGCGATATGGACGATGACGTTTCGCCGCCTTGTCATGCGCTAAAAGAAGATTGATCCACCAGTATCGAACAGTGTAACAGTTGAGTCGATCCGACCGGGGAAAGCAACGATGACGTTTGATCTTGAAAGGAAGCCTCTCAGAGTCAGTGTGAAATTACTTGCATCCTCATCCTTCATCGTACACCGAAGGTGTTAGCGAGTCCCACCTGCATCGTTTGTCTCCTGATTAGAGTTAAAGTACGCCGAACGACAAGGTTCTGCCGAACGGCGCTAAACGCGCTGGACTACCGATGAGATCTGTTGGAGAACCAGGCTAACGCCGCGCATGCTACGGCTAGGGCGACGCACAACGGTGAGAATACCCGCGTGTCGAGCCTTGCGAATCGCGTCTCCTTGACTTGCTTCGTAAACCCAATGAACCGGAAATCGCCCACCGCCCGCAACCCAAACACGGCCGTAAGGATGACCAACCCGGCTCGGATCAGCCACTCTGGCACTACGCTACGTAACATGCCGGTTGGACCGAGGGCTATCAGGGCCGCCATGGCCAGCGCTGCCGCCACGGACACCGTCGCGAACCTTGACGGATTTATCGTTTGCCGCTCGCCCACAGTTGGGATCACCACGTCGATCCCTCGTCTGCCGCCCGCGGCCCAATACACGTGCAGCAGCGAAAGGGCCAGCAGCACAACGCTCGTTGTCACAGCGAGGATCATCATTGCCAACTTCTCATGTGTCGACACCACCCACGCGACGATCAATCACTCGAAACAAACACCACGTGATTCACGATCCTCATTTCGATTCAACAGTGTCAGACCACGATATAAATAAGCGTCAGATGTCTTATTGCCGGTTAGTCCGGGTGGCCGCGGCGGCGGGTCCCGGCGACCGCGAGTGCCGCAGCGGCCGCCAGTTTGTGTTTCGCTTGCCAGGGTGGGCCAACCAAGCGACCCATTTCCTGTAGGAAGTCGTCAATGTCATCGCGACGCATCGCTGCCGCCGCATCGCGAAACGCAGTCTCTCGATCGTACCAATGCACGGTCCAGCCACGCTCCTCGCCTGCCGCCGCCAGTGCCTCGCGATACATCACCGAGTCAGCAAAGGTCTGAGCACGATTGTCGTAAATTCGTTCCTCAGTCGTCGGTGGCAGCGGCGGGCACACCCGGATCGCAATGCTCCCGATCGGTACTGGTACCTCGGCGGCCAGCGCCTCGAGATTCTCACGGGCACCGCGCGCTGCCGCCTCGCGCACGCGCTCCACGAGAGACACTGCCTCGGCAAGTGAAAGCTGCCGCGCTCCGGGAGTGTTTAAATAGCGGCCCACCGCCCACGACCCTTCGTGATGATGCGGGTGCGTTGGCAGACTGCTATTGGTGAGGTTGACACGCCGTCGGTCGAGAAGCGCACCGTCATGCGCGATTGTCACGAGCACCGCCGAGTTACCGTTCTCGGCAACACCGACCGTCGCGCCTTGCTTTGTTCGTCTGCTCGCCACGTTTTCCCTTCTTCAGATGTGTGTTTAACCTAAATGCACCTGCAATTTTCAAACCTGATACATCGAGGTTGCGTCCTTGTCGCAACCGCGTTGCGGTTGATTTCACCCGGAATCACCGCGATCCTAGGGTACGCAAAGCAGCAACCTTGGGCTTTGTTACATAACCGTAGCGTGGACTGCTCAAAGCGGTTGCTGTTGATTGTCGTTTCATAGATCAAAGACTTTCACCCACTCCGCCTTTGCGATCCGATAATTCAACTGCTGCATCAGGAATCGGATCGTGTTTCGCATATGACGAGCACCGTACACGATGCCAATTTGCCGCGCTTCTTGTTGCTGATCTTCCAACCTTGCAACATGCTCAATTAATATCCGGTCGCGCTCGTCGATTATCAGGGAATCGAGCGGCTCGAAATCTTCATCGTCGGAAAGGATCTCCTCGGAAGAGGGTAGATCATCCAACGCCAGATTCTTTGCTAACATTTCCCTTGTGCCAAACAAGAATAAGTAAACAACGAAAGTGGGAATCAGGACTAATAACTGCACTCGTAGGGATAATGGGAGGGATGACCAACGCTCATCAAACGCCGCTCCCTCAATATCCGTATTTAAGATCTTCGCTCGGAAAGTCTCAACTCGCATCCCGTCCCGCTGGGTTACCAATTCCATTCGGCGGATGTGCTTTACGATTCTGTAGGAGAGCGTGAGGAGGTTCGCTCTTTTCGATTTCACACCCTCTGCCAGGATAAGATCACAACTTGCGAGCCTCCTGCTGATCTCATCGTAGAACTCAGATGAGCCGACGTGAATCATGGGAAAGAGCAAAAACTCGAGAGCAGAGCCCTCCTTCTTCAGGCAATAAACGGCCGAACGAACGTTAAAGGAATTCTTTTCGATAAACTGCATACCGTTCCGTAACAGTGAGGCCTAGATCTGACCTTTAGTCGTAAGGGAAGGCTGAACTCTGTTTCGAATGATCACGCGATCATCATGGGATGCCAATTACCTTGACTCTTCAAGATACTACGATAATCCCGTGGACCTGAATTCCTATGCCGCCCTCCAAAAGCGGAGGGACGCGGCGGTGCTGACGTGGCGTGGCCCCACACTGATGCTGTTTGCGCGCGCCGCTTGTGCTATTGGCGCGCAAGCAATAGTTGCCGCCGTTTTCGCCCTGCGATTGTCGCCGACCCCGTGGCATGACTCTGAGCCATGGCTGCCAGTATACGGGACCTTGATCGACGCCGGGTGCCTCGCACTACTGTGGCGGCTCACGCACCGCGAGGGTCTTCGGCTGGTCGATCTTATCGGGCTCCAACGGGCCCGAGTTGTCCCAGACATACTGCTCGGTCTCGCGCTCATCCCAGGGAGCCTGGTGTTCATTCTTGGTGGCATCTATGGCGCAGGTTGGCTCCTGTACGGAACGCTTACGCCGCCGTACCTCTTTGGACATCTGCCATTACCGGCCGCGCTCTATGGTGTGCTGGTATGGCCGTTCATTTGGGGCCTTACCGAGCAGATGACCTATAACGGGTATTTGGTAACTCGCTTCCAGGTTCTGTCGCGGAGTACAAGCCTGGCGATCGCTTGCGTAGCGTTCGCCTGGTCGTTCCAGCACGTCGTGATGCCGCTAACGTTTGATGCGAAGTTTATGACTTTTCGACTGCTGTCGTCAGTACCCAACACAGTCTTCCAAACTCTTTTGTATTTGCGCCTGCGCCGGTTGGTCCCATTCGCGATTGCGCACGCCCTGATGGATGGTGCGAGCGTTCTCGTCGGCGTGCTTCTTCCAGCGTTGTAGGATCCGAAGAGTCTGTGCTTTTGGCTCCTATAGACCCGATCGGCATAGCGTCGCAGTTGCGCGACTAGTATTTATAGACCGGGAATTTTGGTCGCTTGTCTTGCTGGGGGTGCTTTCGCATCTCTTCCAGGGCCACCTGGACCGCGCGTTCAAGCTGTGGATCCCGCCCCGCGCGCCAGTTGACTGGCAGAATGTCAACCTCTATGTCAGGTGGGACGCCAACATTCTCTCCACCCCAGACGCCCTTAATGTGGTCGTAGTGTCCCCAGTCTGGAACCGTCACTGTACCGCCATCCAGCAGATCCCTGTTGCCTCCGCCGACCTTCGCGCCAGCTGTCCGTTTTCCTACAATCGTCCCCAACCCTGCTGCTCTGAACATGAACGCCATTGAGTCGCCGCCTGAGGCAGAAAACTCGTTGCTGAGCAACACCCGAGGCCCCTCGATCACTCCGACCGGTATCGACACATCTTCTGAGTCGCGCGACAACATCTTGTAGAGCGCCGTTCTTCTTAACATGTCAATAATGTAATCCGGGGTCTGCCCGCCGCCGTTGAAGCGCTCGTCAATGATCACACCCTGTTTGTCCAGTTGCGCATAAAACTCCCTGTTAAATACCTCGTATCCGTTTACGGCTGTATCTGGCACGTAAATGTATGCGAGCTTGCCTCCTGATAGCTGGTCCACTTTGCTACGATTCGCGGTGACCCAGTCGTAGTTGCGAAGTGGATATTCATCAGCCACTGTGGTGACGGTTACGAGGCGTGACTGCTCCAAAGTTGGGGTTGAGCTGATTCTCAATTGACACTGCTTATCGGCTTTGCCGACGAAGTAACGATATAAATCTTCTCCTTCATTCAGCTTCTGGCCGTCTACTTCCAGGAGATAATCTCCCTCCTTGATATTCAGGCCGGGCTGCCCCAGTGGAGAGCGAAGCGACCCTTGAGTCGAGTTGTTTCCTCTATAAATACGGGCGAAGCGAAACTTGCCCTGGTCGATACTGTAATCAGCGCCGAGCAGTCCGATTCTTTCACTGCGGCCGCCCGTAGCAGGTTGATCGCCTCCAGAGATCCGGAGGTGGCTGACTGAAAGATGTGAGAAGGCCTCTTTCAAGACCACATTCAAGTCCTCGCGCGTGACCAGATGCGAAAGATAGGCGGCGTATTTTTCTTTGAGCGCCGCCATATCCTGACCATGAAGCCCAGGGTCATAGAAATACTCATTCAGAAATCGCCAGGCTTCGTTATAGACCAGTTTCCACTCAGCTCGTGGGTCGATCGTGATTTTCACATCCTTCAGTGGTGCCTTGTCTCGCTCAAACCGGGGGCGAGCATTGGTTGAATTGACAGGCGAGTTCTCGGGCCGCGGCAAGATGCGGGCGCCGATACCTTCAAAGTCTATGCGAACCGTGGCCGCTGCTTCATCGCTCGCTGCGCTAGTCAGATCAGTATCCTTGTTGAGTAGAACGACATAATTTGCCCGCTTATCTGACGATCTGAACGGATACCCAGACATCCCATATTGGTTGAGATTGCCGTTCGTGCTGGCGCTGAAGTAGAGATATTTGCCATTCCTGTCGAAGGCGAGACTTTGGGCGTCGCTTCGACCATCTGTGATGAGTGTGTTTTTCCCGCTCTCGACAGAGTGAACGAAAACACCTCTAAGACGGTTGGGTAGTCGTTTGGCATAGGCAATCCAGCGGCTGTCCGGTGACCAGGACGGTTGAAAGAAAGAGTCATCGAGCGGGTCGGCGTAGGTAGCGATGTCTACGCGATGAGACTCTCCCTTATCGACTTCTACATAAGAAAGCGAAAGTCCGCGGTTGGATAATGCAACTTTGGTTGAGTCGGGCGACCAGAGTAGTTCGCCATAGATTGAAGGTTTCTGTTCGATCGTAATTTTGTTCGCTGGTCCATCACCCACCGCTGATCTTATATGCAGTTGATAGGCGCCCGACTCATCGGATAGATAAGCTATCTTCTTGCTGTCAGGAGACCAACGGGGAAGTCGCTCAGAAACTACTGGAGTCTGGGTAAGGTTCTGAAATGCGCCAGTCAGAAGATCGACTTTCAGTATTTCTCCCCTTGCCTCGAGGAGGACGTACTTTCCGTCCGGAGAGGTATCGGCGGAGCGTATCCAACCCGCCACCGCGACTTCGCGTGGTTTGATTTCCGGGAAATCTCCGCTGACCTGAATTTCCACTGGTCGATGGCTCGCGGTTTTCAGGTCGTACAGGTGAATCGCTCCGTCCTG
>DATFRK010000874.1:0-4610 GCA_035263325.1 Pyrinomonadaceae bacterium
TTTAGCGCTTCTTGCGTGCGTTGGTTCTGCTGCCAGAGCATGATGATCGCCGCCAGCAAACAGACGAAAATTATTGCCGCCGCGATCGCCCCCAGAGAGCCAAAAGAGCTCCATACGTTCTTCGGCGCACTGGTAAACGGCAGTACTTTGGCGCCACTTTTCTCTCCTGCCGGACGATCAACCGCTTCCGCGCGGGCGGGAAGAGCTTCGGCCCTTGCTTGCGCGAGTATCCGCTCACGCAGCGCTGGTGAAGGTTCCAACGGTTCGCTAGTCAATACGAGGGTAGCGACACTGGCCTGCCAGGTCTCGAACTCGAGCCGGCATTCCCGGCACAGGGAGAGATGCTCCGTCAGCACCAGTTCCTCCGGCGCGTCGAGAGCCGACAGAGCGTGCGCGGAAATCATTTCTTTGTAATCTTCGTGGACCATCAGCTCACAAATCAATCAAAACCCAAAACTCTCATGTTTCCCGGCCAGCAATTCACGTAACTTGCTCATCCCCGATCGCATCCTCGTCTTCACTGTCCCCAGTGGTGCACCCAGCTTTTCGGCAATTTCTGACTGGGTTAGGCCATCGAAGTACGCCAGCATCAGCGGTTTTTTTTGTTCCTCCGGCAGTTGTGCCAAAGCGTTGCTAACCAGGGTACGCTGTTCCGCTCTGAAGGCGTCGCTTGCAGCGTCAGAAACCTCTTCGGACGCATCTTGAGCGCTGGCCGTCGCCAGGCGTTCGCGTGCTGCCCGGCTGCGTAGGCGATCGATGGCGCGGCTCCGAGCCAGCGTTACCAACCAGGTAAACGGTCGTCCGCGGTTCTCATCGAAATCTCCCGCCCGACGCCAAACCTGCAGGAAAACGTCCTGCAGCACGTCCTCCGCTTCCTCGCGGCTGCTTAATATACGGACCAGCAACCCGAACAGGATTACCCGGTAACGGTCGTAGATCTGCCCCAAAGCCTGCTCGTCGCCGCCGGCAACTGCCTGCAGAATCTGCGTATCGGTGAGTTGTGCGAGTTCCGGTTGCAAACGGATAGATAAGCCCCTCGGGTTATGTACGCGTGAGGGATGCTAGCGGGATTGCACGCGCCGGAAAAAAAGATTCACAGATTAGCTGATAATGAGTCTAGTTGAGTGTTTAATATCACCGCCGGCGACAGGTAAACCAGACTGCTTCCAACACCTGGATTACCTGTTGATCATTCTAGTTCTGCCCTGCGCGAGGGGAATGACTCAAACCAACCTCATTAACTTACTCTGGGTAATCTGCGTAATCTGTGGATAACACTAAGCCACCGTAATCTCTTCCGAGAGGTAGACGTCCTGGATCGAGTTCAGTAGTTCAATACCTTCAGTCATCGGCCGTTGGAACGCTTTACGTCCTGAAATCAGTCCCATGCCGCCACCGCGCTTGTTGATTACAGCAGTGCGCACCGCTTCCGCGAGGTCGCTTGCTCCCTTTGATTCACCACCAGAATTGATTAGACCACAACGTCCCATGTAGCAATTCGCCACCTGGTAGCGTACGAGGTCGATGGGATTGTCGGTCGTCAGTTTTTCGTAGACAAGTTTACTTGTCTTTCCGTAAGCACTGCCAAGGTCTGCCTCAACTGCCTTGTAACCACCATTTAGCACCGGCAGTTTCTGCTTGATGATATCGGCCTGGATGGTAACGCCCAGGTGATTGGCCTGGCTGGTTAGATCCGCGGCGGCGTGCATGTCTCCTTCGGGAGTCTTGAACTTGGGATTCCGCAGGTAGCACCAGAGGATACAAGCCATACCCAGGTCGTGTGCCTGGGCGAAGGCTGCGCTGATCTCGGTAATCTGGCGAGTCGACTCATCAGAGCCAAAGTAAATTGTAGCGCCCACGGCGACGGCCCCCATGTTATGGGCCTCCTTCACCGTGCCAAACAATACCTGGTCAAACTTGTTCGGCAGGGTCAGCAGCTCGTTGTGATTGATCTTTACGATAAAGGGAATCTTATGAGCGTATTTGCGAGCCACGCTTCCCAGCACACCGAAAGTTGAAGCAACTGCGTTGCAGCCGCCTTCGATCGCCAACTCGACGATCTTCGCCGGGTCAAAATACTCTGGATTTGGTGCGAAGGAGGCGCCGGCCGAGTGCTCAATACCCTGGTCTACCGGCAATATTGACAAGTACCCGGTGCCAGCGAGCCGACCATTATCGAAAAGGGATTGAATCGAGCGTAAGACGGAGGGCGAACGGTCCGAATTGGCCCAGACACGGTCGACAAAGTCAGGTCCTGGTAATTGGACCTGGTCCTTGCGGATGGTCGTCGTTTCATGATCTAGTAAGTTACGGGCAGCTTCCCCGAGAAGTTGGTCTATCCAATCCAAAGTCGAACCAGAACGCTTGAGTTCTGTGGCCATCTCTTCCTCCTACGAAATTCACCTGAAAAGTGAGCTGTTTTCTGACATGATAGAACTGGGTCGGATTATAGCCAAGCCAAGTTGCAAACACTAAACTGGAAACACTGAGTTAATCTCGTTGAACTAACATCCCTAGTCGGCGATTCTGCAGCGGCCGGTTCTTGCGCGAACACCGGCATCTCAAGGTTGCGCGAGACCGGATCCTTATTGATGACAGACTGTCAATGCGGTAGAATCTCCGCTCTTTATCCCGCCGTTTAGACACGAATTTTCACTTCACGCCCAAGACGTCTAACGGCAATTTCCCAGGAAAAGGACCGCTTCTCATGAAAAATCCTCGCTTCCTACTATTCCCCGTCGTCCTCCTATTGTGCTCCGTTTGGGGTGTGCCGGAGGCCGTTCACAGCGCCAGTGACGACTGGCTGCCGGTGGACCCGGCTGACCTGGCCATGAAGAACTCAGTCGTCGAGAAAGACGCCGATGCCGAAGCAATTTTCTGGCAGGTGCGCGTCGCCGACGAAGTTGATGGCGGCACAGCTCGGACGGTGTTGCGTCACTATATCCGACTCAAGGTTTTCACCGACCGGGGTCGTGAAGCGCAGAGCAAGATCGAAATACCCTATCTGTCGCGCACCGAAATCAAGGACATTGCCGCGCGCACCATCAAGCCAGATGGCGCAATTGTCGAACTGAAGAAAGAAGATGTCTTCGACAAGACCATCGTCAAGAAGAGTGGCCTGAAATTAAAAGCCAAGTCGTTTGCGATGCCCGCCGTTGAGCCCGGTGCTGTCATTGAGTATCGCTGGAGGGAGATCAGAAAAGACAACATTACTAATTACGACAGCTTCGATCTGCAGCGCGACATCCCAGTGCGCTTGGTTAAGTACTTCCTCAAGCCCGCCTATATCTCGAGCTATTCGAGTATCGGCATGAATGCCAGGACATTCCATGGCAACACCACGCCGTTCGTAAAAGAGAAAGACGGCTTTTACAGCACTACCATGACCAATGTTCCGGCCTTCCATGAAGAGCCGAGAATGCCTCCGGAGCGCGAGTTGCGCGCCTGGATGTTGGTGTTCTATTCGGACCAGGAAGCGTTGCCGCCGGCAAAGTTATGGCCCAAGCGAGGCAAGGAAATCTACGAGGCCTACAAACCCTCGATCAAAGTGAACGACGAAGTGAAGAAAGTTGCCGCCGAAACGGTCGGCGACGCCTCAACGCCGGATGAGAAGTTGCACCGGTTGTTCGACTTTTGTCGCACAAAGATCAGAAATGTCAACGACGATGCGAGCGGCCTGACCCCTGAAGAGCGGGCCAAAATGAAGGAGAACAAGACTTCCGCCGACACACTCAAACGCGGTTTTGGTACCGGCGAAGACATTGACATGCTCTTTGCCGCCCTGGTGACCGCGGCTGGCTTCGAAGTGCATATCACCAATACCGCAGATCGCGGTCGCACCTTCTTTAATAGTCACTCGACCGACGACTTCCTGCTCAACACTTATAACGTTGCGATCAAAGTTGGTGACCAGTGGCGCTTCTTCGATCCGGCGAGCAAGTATGTGCCGTATGGAATGTTGCGCTGGCAGGAGGAAGGGGTCGAGACTTTGGTGTCCGATCCAAAGAATTCCGTCTTCGTCACGACGCCCTTGTCTGTGCCTGACAAGTCAAAGGAAAAGAGAATCGCCAAACTTAAGTTGAGCGAAGATGGCACCCTGGAAGGTGATGTGCGAGTCGAATACACCGGCCACGTTGCCGCTGATACCAAGGAAGATCTTGACGATGAGTCGCCACAGCAACGCGAAGATTCGTTAAAGGATGAACTCAAGGCTCAGATGAGTACGGCTGATTTGACGGACATCAAGATTGAAAACGTCACTGATCCGGACAAGCCATTTGCTTATTCGTATCACTTGCGCGTGCCCGGTTATGCGCAGCGCACCGGGAAGCGTCTCTTTCTCCAGCCGGCAGTTTTTCAACACGGCAAAGAAGCAATGTTTACGACCACCGAGCGGAAGTATCCAGTCTACTTTTCTTATCCCTGGTCGGAAGATGACGATGTGAGGATCGACCTGCCCGCAGGTTTTGAACTCGACAACGCTGATGCCCCGCAGCCGTTCTCAGCTGGTTCAATCAGCGAGTACAAGTTGAACCTGGCTATCACCTCCGATAAGAAGACACTGATTTGCAAGCGCACCTTCTATTTTGGTGGTGGCGGCAACATTCTTT
>DATFRK010000875.1:0-2972 GCA_035263325.1 Pyrinomonadaceae bacterium
AGAAATCCTGAAACAGCATGGTGAACTCTTCATCTTCGCTCGCCATAAGCTGCGCTACGTCTCCTAAAACACCTGAGTTCAGCGAAAGTTACAAGAAAGCGTCGCAGGTTTTGCCCCGACGGACTCTCGAGGCGCTAAATTTGGATTTTCTGGCCGAAAAAGACGCGAACAGACTACAATCCCCACGCCTTGGAGTACCAGCGTCAGGGCGGTTTTTGAGTTCGATTGGTGGTTTTTTGGTTTGAGTTTCCGGCAGGACCGGTAGCAGGCAAAGGACTTGGCGATGGCTGACCGGTGAGGTTATTGCCGCCTCCTGAGGAGAGGATTGATGCTGAAACGTTTCACCTTTTGGCTATGGGTGGCTCTCGTGTTCCAGTTGGTTACAGGAGGAGTTCACGCCTTGAGTTTGATCGGTGCTCCGGCTGCGGCAAATAACACCGAGAAGCAACTGATCGACCTGATGATTAATTATCGTCTTGATCTCGGCGGGGGGATTCATCGCAGCATGTGGGATCTTTTTCGGGCGCTGAGCACCTGCTTCACCCTGCTCTGTTTGCTTGGTGGCTTAACTAATATCTACCTGTTGCGGAAGAAGGTCGACCCGGGCGCAATCAAAGGACTGGTGGGAATTCAGCTGGTGGTATTTGCGATCGGTTTTGCGGTGATGCTGGTCTGGACGTTCTTGCCTCCCATCATCATGACGGGTTTGGTGGTGGTGTTCCTGGCCGTTGCTTATTTCACTACCCCAAGAACCAGTGTCGTGAATAGTTGAAACTCTCTACGCCATAGATGCGTCTCCGAAAGATGAACTCTACCGCAGAGACGCGGTGACGCTGAGGTTGCGCAGAGAGTTGGTTAAACATTATTCAGAATCGATAAGGCAGTGCCGGAGAAGATTTGTTGCTTCTCCACGTCCGAAATCTCCAGACTCTCAATTGAGGTGACGGCGCGATCGATCGACCCCAACAAGTGCGGATAATCACTCCCCATCACCATGTGGTCCGCACCTACCATTTCCCGCACCATCTTCACGGTGTAAGGACTAAACGAGACCGTATCGTAATAAAGCTTTTTCAGGTACGTGCTCGGTAACTGGTCGATCTTGGCCCGGCAATCAGCAAAATCTCTAAAGCCGTTGTCCATCCGCTCCATCAAGTAAGGCACTGCGCCGCCAAGGTGGCCGATGATCCAGCGAATATCCGGAAACTCCTCAAACATGCCGTCATAACACATTCGTGCTACCGCCAAACTTGTATCAAAGGGAAAGCCCACAATTGGCCCCAACACATATTCCTTAAACGCCTCGGAGTTTGCCGGCAGCATTGGATGCAGAAAAATACATAGCTTCATGCGGTTCGCTTCGGCAAAGAACATCCGGTACTCCGGAGCCGTCAGCGGTTTGCCACCAATGTTGCTCAAGAGGATCACGCCATTGAGTTTGAGTTTTTCAAGGGCGCGATGAAGTTCTTCGAGCGCAGCATCCGGGGCGTCCATGGGGATTGACGCAAAGCCCTTAAATCGTTTGGGGTACTGCGCGATCAATTCGGCATACGAGTCGTTAATCATTCGGGCGACGTCGGGTTGATGCTGGCCGTCGGTAAAGAAAACGTTCGGCGTAGAGAGCGAAATCACTTCGACATCGATACCCACGCGGTCCATATCTTCCAGTCGCTGCGATACGTTGGTCATCGCCGGAGTTACGCCAAAGAAACGAGCTCCATGGTAGGTGATGATCGTCTGACCAGTGGAACTTTTGGCAAAGGAGAACTCCGAAGGAAGATCTCGAACCCGTTGAAAAAACTCTTCAGTATAGAAATGAGTGTGAAGGTCCAGTTTTTGTTCGGTCATAGTTGTTTAAGCATTTCGGATTGACTGAGCGCGAGTTTGAAACCGCTGGCGTGGTAGAAAGCCAGGGCACTCGACAAATCGAAGTCGATATTGTTGACCTTCAACGGTTCAGCGGACGGTACCTGCTCCTGCAATGTCCTTAGGATCATCGAGCCGATGCCTTTTCTGCGGTGACTCCTGGCGGTCGCCAATTGCAAGACACTTCCGGTCGCTGGGACCATTACACCATAGCCCACACACTCGTTCGCCGTGAATGCACCAGCGATAAACCTTCCTCCCGTGAGGCGATTGATTGCCGCGATCGAATTTTGCCACGAGGGATAACCGTCCCAGAACGTCTGATACAAATCCCAATCAGGGGTTTCAATTTCGCGAATCTCAACTCCCGCTGCTCTCTTGTCTGGTCTTAGCACTTCCGGCGAGCGAAACACCGCCAATCTCCGCGACTCCAGGAATCCCAGGCGCCGATAGAGTGTCACTGCCGGGTCATTGTTACTCAACACCTCGAGCAAATATTGATTCAAACCGGCAGTGCGTAAGCGCGGCAGCAGGAAATTGAACAACTCCTGCGCCACGCCTTTGCGGCGATGCTCCGGTACTACCCCGGTTCCGGCGTCGTAGACGGTGGGCACACCTTGCCAGGAACCAATTCCGTTCATATAGAAGCCAACCATCTCGTCGTTCACGAACGCACCCGCAGAGAGTTCCAGTTCGACTCCGTCACGAGTCAAACGTTGAGCGAACTGCTCTGCGGTGGTCCACATGTCCACCAGATAATCCGAAAACGCGGCGAGGAAGCATTGGTAGAGCGCGGCCCTGTCGTCGTTGGTTAGAAAACGGTAATTGGCCATGTTTCAAAGACTCAGATCGTAGCGCTCTTCAGTCCGCCTCGCACCCCAGATCTCATGCGTTTTGCTTTCGGTGATCCGAAACCCGGCTTCTCGATATAAGTGCGCGGCCACAGTCAACTCGCTCACCGTCCAAAGAAAGACAGACTTGAACCTCCGGTCACGACAGAACGTCACTGCTTTTTGCAGCAGGGTCCGACCCACTCCCTGGCCACGAGCGTGCGTGTGGACCAGAAACCAACGGAGTTGTCCGATTTGTTGGGGGTGACCAACGAT
>DATFRK010000876.1:0-4605 GCA_035263325.1 Pyrinomonadaceae bacterium
TGCGCGAGTAGCGCGCCCACGTTCGATTCTGCAGTTAAGTTACCGTCCCACTTTTCCACTGCGTCCAGGTAGGCGCGCAATTTTTGATCTTCAGCTGTCAGCTTAGGACGCAACGCCTTGACAGTTTCCTGGGCAAAAAGAACACCGGCAATTGAGTAAACGTCTCCCTGGATGCGACGAAAATCGTCCGCGGTAAGTTTTTGTTTCGCATTAAGTAGATCGAAGATGCGACGGGAGCGATACGGTTGAGCCCATGAATGAGTCAGGAAGTGGGGAAAGTCCGTACCGACAATACGCTGGTTCGCGGTCACGATCATTCCTGAGGGCGGGTCGTAGAGTTGCGGCAGTTTTGCCAGAGGAATGAAACTGGTCCATTCACCGTCGTCGGTCGTTCCATCGTAAGGTACGCTACCGTCGCCGGATTTTCTGACGGGAACTACGCCGGCAGCGTGATAGCCGATGTGACCATCAACATCAGCGTACACCACGTTCTGGGTGGGCGACTTGAATGCCTCCAGGGCATCATTGAACTCTTTCCAATTGCGCGCCCGGTTCAAGAGAAAACCATTTTCTGCGTTGCTGAGCTTCGGATCGAGTCCGGTCCAACGAAGTGCATAGCGCTTGCCATCGCCCTCAAAGACAATGGGGCCGTGACGGGTGACAGTAACATCCAGCCCAATACTGTCAGCCCCCTTCACTTTGATCTCCTCGTGACGAATGGTCGCCTCCTGCCAACCACCCGGCGTCAGATACTTCTTGGGATCGTTGGGATCAAACTTCTCGAGATAAAGATCCTGCACGTCTGGTCCAACATTCGTGAAGCCCCAGGCAATATGATCATTGTGACCAATGATGACGCCAGGCAGACCTGGCGTAGTAACACCAGCGACCCGAACGCCAGGTGCGTTCAAGTGGACCAGGTACCAGATTGAAGGAGCAGTTGCGCGCAGATGCGGGTCGTTCGCGAGCAATGGCTTGCCGGATGCCGTTCGCTTACCGCTGACCACCCAGTTGTTACTGGCAGCAAGTGATTCGGCATAGAAACCAATCCGGGCCAGCGCTTCGTTGCTGACTTCTCGAGCTTGGGCCAGGGCCGTCAGGGCTTCAGCCGACAGTGGCGCAAATTTTTTATGACCGTCATGGCCTGCGGTCGTAGGTTTTGTGTCCTTGCCAACCACCAGTACATCGAGGGGCGAAGTCTCAGGCAGCAGCGCGGCTCGTTTGTCTGCCGGCAGACTCGCCAACGATTGGCGCATGAGATCCAGTTGCCAGGTGGTTGACAGTGCCTCGAAAAAGATTTTGACAACTACCAATGAGTCGGCTGCGGTCCAGGGGCGGAAGCCGTAGTTGAGTATCTGGAATTCCGGGGGCATTGTTTTGGGAGTGAGTGAGGCGGCATAAGCGTTGACGCCCTTGGCATAGGCCTCGAGTACGGCGCGTGCCTTTGGCGACGCCTGGGTTGCCTCAGCTTCGGCGACCTGGCCGAAGCCAAACACGCGGTGCAACTTGTCCTGGTCAATGGCTGCATTGTTTGGGCCGGCACCCAGTACTTCTGCTAATTCACCTCGCGCGGTTCGCCGGTAAAGATCCATCTGCCAGAGTCGGTCCGACGCAGTAATGTACCCTTGAGCGAAGTAGAGATCTTCGTCGTTCTTTGCGTCGATGTACGGAATCCCGCGCTCGTCACGCCTGACCGTGACCGGTTCTTTGAGGCCCGCGAGTTGAATAGTGGTACTCGCAGTTTGTGAAGCTACTGGCTGCGGGTCTTTGACAACTAAAAAGAGCAGCAAGCAGGCTGAAACAAGAACGAGTGCAGTGAGCGCAGGTTTCATGTGACAGTAACCTCGATGTTGAGTCAAATTTTTTAGGGTCAAATACTAGCACAGCGTAAGTTATTCGTTGATTCTCTAGTCGGGACCACACTAGAATTCCAATCGCGATGCGACTCCCGACCGTCGAGTAGATTGACATGAGAAAAATTATCTGTGCGTTCGTCGTGTTACTGACCTGTCAGGTTGTTGGCCTGACACAGGAACATTCCCAGGACCGCGAATTGTGGTTCAAGTATTCCTCGGCAGAGGGTCGCTACATGGTTCTCATGCCGGAGGCGCCAAAGCTGAGCTCGCAGGAAACAACCGGAGGGGATGGCAGCAAACTGACTCAATTTCTGGCGTCGTTGACTAAGCCAAATTCGGTCTACATTGCCGCATATTTCGACCGCGCGGCTACTAGTACGTTTTCCCTGGACAAGGCTCGCGATGGCATGCTGGAAAAGGTTAACGGAACCTTAGTCAGTCAGAACCCGATTTCCATTGGTGGTTATTCAGGCTTGGAGTTCAGGGCGTTTGCCAGGACCGCAGCCGGCGACGAATTTGTGGTTCGGGCCCGCGTGTTCGATGTCGATTCTCGCGTTTATGTCCTGCAATACATCGTGTCCCGAGCAGCCGAATCGCCCGCGGCAGTGAAGGAGGGGGAGAAGTTCCTTAATTCTTTCACCTTGACCGGCAATTGATCGACTGATCCCCAATGCGAGTAATATGATGCAAGTGGTTCTCAGAATAAGTATTTATTGACGGTCTCAGTTCGCCAGATTTACAATCCGTTGACTCTATGACTTGGGCGCAAAACATCCCTTACCGTGTGGTTCTTGTTATCGCCGTGGTGTTGGGGTTGTGTGCAGTAGTTGCGGCGCAGCAGCGACCCCTGCTTACGGAAGACGTCGACATCATTCCGCCCGGCACAGTTAGAATCGAGGCCGGCATCGACTTTTTGCAGAACGCCAAGTATCCCGTCTCCGGAATTAAAGGTGACCTGACGCGGGTAGGGGTAATTGGAGTCAACATCGGGATGGGACCAAACGTCGAGTTCCAGATCGAAGGAGTAGCCCAGAACTTTGTCAGTATTAATTCCCGGGGGCCTTCAGCGATCCCGTTGTCTCTCAGTCCGACGGCTAACTCCACCAACGATATCGGTGACTTCACGCTGTCCGCGAAATTTAAACTACGCAACGAAACGCGGCGTGGTCCGTCACTAGGATTCCGATTTGGAGTGCAACTGCCAAACTCCGACCAGGCCCAGGGAATCGGACTAAACCAGACGAATGCGTTCGGTTCTATATTGGTCGGCAAAAAGTTCGGTAAGGATGGGCGCGTAAACACGTTTGGCAACCTTGGTCTCGCTATCCTCACTGCGCCTACGCAGTTGTTCACCCAAAATGACGTGTTGACCTACGGCGTGGCCGGCATCGTGCGACTCAACCGGCAGTTTAGTTTTGCTGCGGAAGTCAATGGTCGTGCTAATACTCGACCTGGTGATGGGCCGCTCGGTACAGAATCGCAGGCCGAAGCCCGCTTCGGGTTGCAAATACGGGCCTCCGGATTACGCTTTGACCTGGCTGGCATCAAAGGACTTACCAGTTTCACGCATACTTCCGGCGTGACTCTTGGCGTCACCTACGACACCCCTTCGATTTTTACTCCTGTTAAATAAGCATCAGCACTTACTTCTACTGGTACGCGATCCCGGTTACGGGTTCTCCTGCGCTTCGGAGTCTGCTATGAATTCGGGGAAACCTATGTTTTGATTAGCGCGGAAGGTGATGAAGCAGGCGCGGATTTTTCTCATCACTTATCACTGGTTTCTTCATCACCGTCTCTATGTTTGATTGGTTGAGTACCATTGGTCGCTGGCTGGAGCGTTACGTACTGGGACTTCCGCTCTATTTTGCAGCTCCCGCCATGATCGTCATCGGGGCCCTGGATTCCTCGCTCCTCTCGTTGCCGGAAATCAACGATTACCTGGTGGTAGGACGTTGCTTTAAGAATCCCAGCGCCGCATTTTACTTTCCCCTGTTTGCCGCTACGGGTTCGGTGATCGGGTGCAACATTCTCTATTCGATCATGCGACGTGGTGGGCAGGCTGTGTTGCGCAAACGCTTCAGTACGGAAGGCATTCAACGGGTCGAAACAGCTTACGCTCGCTTTGGTTTTCTCGCGATCGCTGTACCGGCAATCCTGCCGCCGCCCTTGCCTTTTAAGATCTTTGTCGCGACCGCCGGCGCCCTGGAGTATCCGCGCTGGAGGTTTCTGCTGACTGTAATGTTGGCACGATCGTTGCGATACTACGTCGAAGGAATTCTGGCAGTATTTTACGGGCGGCGAGTTTTGCTTTTCTTCAAGGATAACGGCCTGGTAATTATTAGCATTGTTGCCACTTTGGCCCTGATCGGAGTACTTATTTACCTGGCTGTCAATCGAAGTAAAAACACCACACTGGTGGCGAAGCCAGTTGACCGGTCAACCCCGGATTCAACCGAGTAACTTTATCGAAAGGAATATTAGTTGAAGTTTCTTATTCATAAGATCACCAAGATCCTGACGCGTGTTTCAGAATACTTGATTACCTTCGGCGCGTTCGGTCTTTTTTTGGTCGCCCTGTTGGACTCGAGTTTTGTGCCACTGCCCAGCAGTGCCGATGCGTTGATGATCTTGCTTTCCACCACGCACCCGTCGTGGATGTTGCTGTACGCCTTCATGGCCACGGCTGGTTCTGCCGCCGGTTGCGCCATTCTTTACCTCATTTCCCGTCGCGCCGGCGCGAAGGCTT
>DATFRK010000877.1:0-14339 GCA_035263325.1 Pyrinomonadaceae bacterium
TACCGGGAGATCATTAGTGGTCGCAGTGATTTGATTGGCATTCCCACACTTTTGCTCGAGGCGCGAGGATCGCTGCCGGAGGCTGGCAGTGGGCCAAGTCCTGTCGCCGAAGGATTGGGGCAGCGCCGCATCCTGCGCACCTCGCCTTTGACTGAGGTGCCCTTCGTCTGTTGCACCAATTGCTAAGTTGAGGTTGACGGCGATGCGCTACTGAAACACACCTCTTTTCCATGCACGAGGCAAGTAGCTTCTTGCTCGTGTGGTTCACACCTTAATGACTGGACCTTAAAAAAGGCCTGGGTAGTCAAAGCACTTCGCACCAGTGGCTCCAACTCAGGATCCCGGACACTCTTACACGAATAGATGCCGACAGGACTAACACCACGCGCAGAAAAACTCTTGCCCTGGCGTTCGATCTTCGTCATCAACCCCATTCCTAACGTTTCGCTCGTCGCCAGGGTAATCGGCAATACAAGCCGACCACCTTCGCGCAGTCGATCGAGCCACACGGGATGAGGATGCGTTACCCCGGCGTTGATTAACATTGCGTCGCATTCGCCTGGATCAAACTCGCCGCCATCGACTGACTGCACTTGCACATTGCTATAGTCCGCTAAATTCTCCTGGGCGCGACGAGCCAGCTTAGAATCGATCTCTGTAGCCACTACGGAGCCGCTTGGACCAACCACTTCCGCCATGATCGCGGTGTAGTAACCGACTCCACAGCCGAGATGATAAACGCGCTTGCCAGGCTCGAGTTGCAGTGCGTCTATCCAACGAGCCAGGGCGCTCGGCTGACCGTTGTTGATATCGCCGGCCGCGTCAAGCACTACGACCACATTGTGATAGAGATGACGTGGGTCGTCGACTGGGACATAAGCGGCCGTGCCGATGCCCACCGCAGCCAGTGCTCTTACTTCTGGCGATCCTACCTGCCACGGTCCTGGCCCGATAAACTTTTCCCTTGGCACACGCGCGAAAGCGTCAATCAGAGCAGGCGCATTAAGGTTTGCTACAAACCGAATCTCATCAGCGTAGCAGCGTCGATAGTCTTCAATGGTTAGAGTCATTGTTAGTCCTCGTAACTGAATCCCTGTTCAACCCGTCTGCTGGAGTCGCCTATAACGAATCGATCGAGCCGACGTTTACGGAAACATATTTCTGCCCGCGGCCAGAAAGACGTTGCTAGTGCCCCACTATGGGAGTAGGATGCGTTCATTAAACTGGAAAAATCCACAAATCGGTAAGGATAGGGTTTTGATTTCTGCCGAGATAGTTCGGGGATCGTTTTAAGCCTCAGTGTGGTGAATTCTCTATTCCAGTTTCAGTCTCCCCGGTATTCGATCCACTGAGACATTACGAGTTTCAACCCCTGTCCTTCCACTTAAAGGAGGGGAGTATGAAATTCTGCTGCAGAATCCTAAGCATAAGTTTGCTGGCCTTTATTTCTGTTCTTCCAACTCACGCCCAGGTGAACACTGCTGATATCACCGGGCGTGTTACCGATCAGGAAGGGCATGTTGTGCCAGGGGCGACTGTTACTGCAACTAACAAGGGAACCGGAGTTGCGCGCACTGCGACGACGGACGAAGCCGGAGAATACACGATCACCCAATTGCCTCCGGGCAAGTATGATTTATCCGTCGAGGCAAAAAGCTTCAGCAAAGCCTTAGCGCAGGGGTTTGAAATCAACGTAGGCGCAAGGGTAACGCAGAACTTCGAACTGCAGCCGGGCGAGATAACCGCCACGGTCCAAGTGTCAGCCGAGGCGGCTGCGGTTAATACGACCGGTTCCGAGCTCGGTAAGAGTATAACCCCGAGGGAGCTGCAGAACCTGCCACTGCTCAATCGAACCTTTGCCAACTTAGCACTCATTGCGCCGGAGGCACGACCGGTGGGCACGTTCGATCCTACCAAAACCCACGTGGGGAATGTGGCTTTCAGTGGTGGTGATGGTCGACAGGTGGATGTGAACGTCGACGGCGGAGACAACAAAGACAATGTCGTCGGCAGTCTGTTGCAGAACTTCGCGTACGAGGGTATTCAAGAATTCCAGGTCCTTGAGCATCGCTGGACTGCGGAGAGCGGTCGCTCGGTTGGCGGGGTGGTTAATGTGGTCTCGAAGTCCGGCACCAACGATCTACATGGGTCAGGCTTCTTTAACTTTCGCAACCAATCCCTGCGGGCCAGAGATTTCTTCGAGAAACAAACCACCGATGAAAAGCCCAGCTATAATCGGGAAGAGTTTGGCGGATCCGTTGGCGGTCCAATCGTCAAAGACAAGATGTTCTTCTTTGGCGCGCTTGAGCGTTTTAGGGAGCGGCAGGATCTACTTGTTAATCCAGCCTTGCTGCCAGAGATTGCGGCCATCCCGGGGGTAACCGCTTCGCCTACGATCCCGCTTCCTTACAACGACACTCTACTGACTGTCAAAGTGGACCAGCAGTACAGTAGCAGAACCACGTTGTTCTACCGGTTTGCTTATCAGAAAAACGACTCTCCTAATGATCAGTTCGATCCCGGACTACCTTCGGATTTGACTGGGGGCAACCTCAATAACAACCGGCTCTATAGCATGATGGGCAGTCACACCTACACGTTCAGCCCCACCAAGTTGAATACGTTTTCTTTCCATTACCAGGATTTCAAGAATGAAATTCTTGGCGTCACTACCAATCCGAACATTGTCTTCCCCTCGGTACAAACTGGCGCCAACGTCAATGTGCCGCAGCAGACGATCGAGCGGAAGTTTCAGTTCCGCGATGACTTCTCGCTGCTAAAAGGCAAGCACACGCTGCAGTTTGGCGCCAACTACATCAGAACGGAGCTGCGGGGTTTCTTCTTCTTCGGCGCCAACGGCTACCAGGTCTTCTTCTTCGACAATCCTTTGGCGATTACGAACAACCAGCACACCGCCAATTGCCCCACCGTGCCGGCCGGACAGGGCTGCTATCCGCAAGGCTTCGCTACACCCGGCGCCGTCAGAGAGATCACCTTCAACACTGGCTCCGGAGACACCAGTCAACCACCATTCCACCAGGTGGCCCTGTATTTTCAGGATGACTACAAGGTGACTCCGAGATTCACCCTGAACCTGGGCCTGCGCTGGGATGCCAACATCGGCATGCTGATCGATCAAACAAATAACCGCACTATGAGACTACTTAGCGGGCTGAACAACGAGCGCGCGCGTGCGCTTACCGCTGACACCGATCAGCTGAAGAGTACCACTGGCAGCTTAACGGAGTTCCAGCCGCGCATCGGCTTCGCGTGGGATGTAAAGGGTACAGGCCGAACGGTGATCAGGGGAGGATATGGAATCTTCTACGATCAGATCTTCCAGAATCTGATACTGTTTGCCAAACAGCAATCTAACGACACCATCTATCAAACGGTGGCTGATCTGGTCAACGACTCAGTTGGTGTCGGTCAACTCGCCGGATTTAGATTTGGTATCGACCCACTACCGTCACCACCGGCAAACTTCTCGCCGACCAACCTCGAAGTAGGAGGCTTCGGCCGCATCAATGACCCACTGTTGCGGGACCCCTATGTGCAGAAGTGGTCCCTAGGAGTGGAGACCAAAATTGGCCGAGACTACGTGCTGTCGAGTGACTTTGTACACACGCTCGGACTTCACGAAAACCGGGTAGTGAACATCAACCCGCGCATCCGAGAGATCTGTGACGCTGGTTTCCCCGGTTCAAGTCCTGCATCGCCTCTGTGTGTGCGAGGGAGTAATACGAGATTCTTCGATAAGGCTTTTGCCGACGCCGGGCTTGGCGCCGGACGGTTAGAGCAGATCAATATGTTCACCTCGACAAATCGCTCTCGCTATGACAGTTGGGTCACCTCTCTCCGCCGGCGGACTCTCCACACGCTCATCTCGGCAAGCTATGTGCTGTCGAAATCGCAGGCGTGGGGTGGTCAACCAACGGCCTCATACAGTGGTAACGGCATTGCCGTCACCCTTGAGAATCAGTTCAAACCGGAAGAGTTTGGACCAAGCCGAATCGACGAACGTCACCGCATAGTGGGGAGCGCGTTATTTGACTTGCCCCACGGATTCCAGCTGTCACCAATCGTTCAGTTTGCGACCGCTCGACCCTATTCGCCGCTTGCCGGGATCGATATCGATGGCGACGGACGCGTTAGCATCGATCGCATTTGCGATGGTGTTAGTGCCATGAGTCTGCTCCAGGCCCAAGTGGCAGGTCAGCCACTGCCCGCAGCCGCGACGGCCCTGGGGTGCAGGCAAGCTCCGGTGAATAATCAACGCGTGGGGTTTGTCGTGAGCAATGGTCAGATTGAAGAACGTAGCGGACGCTTTTTCAATGTAGACATGCGAGCGCAAAAGACGTTCAATTTGAGTGAGTCAGTCAAAGTGAGGGCTTACGCCAACTTCTTCAATTTGCTCAATCGGGAGAACCTCGCTTTTGGAGACCGTTTAGGATTTAGTGCGCTGAGTTCAGCTCTCTTCCTGCAGCCGGTTTCATTGTACGGTCCGGGCTTTGGTCCTCCGGTCGGCTTACCATTCACGGTCCAGATTGGTGGGCGAATCGAGTTCTAACGAATTTCACCTTCGCTTAACTCAATGACTTTCTTTTAGCGCCGAGTTTCCGCTCGGCGCTTTTTTTCATTGTGCAGAACGCTCGTCGCGTTGCTGAGATAAGACTTAATGGAGTAGTTGTGCCTGTTTTGTGTATTCAGGAATTAGTGGTGTCCACCAAGCCAACCATTCTTTTGCCAGCTGGGCCTCGCTGAGTGCTGAGCCTGCTCTTGTGCCTTTCATTCGTACGCTACCAATGAAACCATGCAAGAGCTCATCGGTAACCTTGTCCGTGCGAATAAAGAGTGATTGATCTGCTGTGCTCACACGCGCAGCCGCCAGCCCAATGCTGATTCGCACGAACGGTTCATTTGTTTCCAGCATTGCAGGCAATATCTTTGGCAAATCGTCGGCAGTGAAAATGCGCCCCTCGGCGGCGGCGCGGAGTCCGCGCGCACCCCAATCGCGAACATTGGCGTCCAAGTCATTAACAAGGCGCTCGAACGCGAGATAAGCAACATCCTTCCGACGCCAACCTAATATGGAATACAGAATGGTTGTTCTGACATGAGGATCCTTATCACTCCTGAGCATTTGTTTATATTGATCAAATAAGGACGGTTTGTGTTCAGCTATCGTGCGACCCAGGCGCACACCCTCCGCTCTTAGCTTTGCGTCGCTCTCCTGTAATAACTGTTCGACCTTAGGTTCAAGCGTAGACTCATCCACGAAGAGGTGCGCCGAGCCAACAAGCTGAAAGGAGATGTAGTCGTCACTTCGGAGTTCATCAAGGATTGCTAGATAGCGAGCAGACTTATCTGCTGGCGGGGACGTGGAAAAGTAATAGTGAATCGAATGCACTACACCCAACTTAACTGACATCCCCTCTGTGCTCCAGATGCCATGTTCATCATGCAAATCCGGGAACCCGGCTTTGGCCCAGGCTACTAAACTCTCCAGTCCGGAATCTGTCGCTGATTCAATCAAATGAGCTCTGATGACTCGGACAGCTTCCGGCCCAACTAGTTTTCGATGCAAATAATTTTCCAGTCCAAATGACCATTGAGCTGAAGCGCAGATGCACAAGGAGGCGAGCATCATCGAGGCAGCGAATATCAGCTTGAAAAAAGTGGGCAGGAAAGCTCTCATCCAGGGTTTCATAGTTTCAAGTCTCCTCATGGAATCTCGGAACCGAATGAGAACGCAGTGCCTAAACTGTATCACAGGTAAATTACTCGCCGCCGCAATGTAAGCCTCTTACGAAACGGAGGCCGCTCCTTCTGGCCTGAACCAGATTCTTGTCATAATTCTGCGCGCGCGGACGAATCGAGATTCCTTAGCTACGGTGCGGCAGAGAGCAGAGACTCGTCTCAGCATTGACGGCCATTTGCTCTTGGCCCTCAAGTCCCGTCAAGCTGTTCATAAATAACACAAACGCACAGGAACGCTTTGTGGTTATAATGGAAGTGAACAGTCGCCAGCCATTTTCTCGGAAGTCTTTTCAATTAGGACGGGTCCTGTCACATGAGACTAATTGCCGGTTTAATCTCACTCATCTCTTTGTTTGCCCTTGGACTGCTCAGCGAAACATCGCAACCGTCAGCGGCACACTCTCTCGCAATCTCGACGGAAGCTGCGCTGAACCAAGGGTGGCCGCATCCGATCCCCTTGAGAGTTCGCGATGGCGCAAACCGCAATTTGCTGGTGATGACGCTGGGCCAGGTTGATACGTCGTTGGCCGACGGGATGTACGATCCCTTAACAGATAAAGCGACGTTGAAAGACGGTTCGGTGATTGAGAATTACTATCGCGACAAGTTGGGCGTGAAGTACTTCCAACCGATAGATAAGACGCGCTTTCCTTTGCCGCCTTCGGGTTGGTGTACCTGGTATTACTACTACCAGCAGATTAACGAAAACGAGGTCAAGCAAAATGCCCGCTGGATTGCCGACAACCTCAAGGACTACGGCGCGCAATACGTCCAGATTGACGACGGCTGGCAGGGAACAGGCCGCGTTTACACCAGGGATTGGACCAACGTCAGTGACAAGTTTTCCGGCGGCATGGACAAGCTGGCGTCGTATATCAAATCCGTGGGACTCACCCCGGGTATTTGGATCGCGCCACACGGACAGAGCAACGATGCAGTGGTTAAGAACCTCCCCGCCATCTTTCTCATGAAGCCGGATGGCACCAGCGCCTCCGAGTCGTGGGAAGGAAGATACCTGGTTGACCCGTCCATTCCCGAAACGCAACAGTACATGAAAGATCTTTTCGCGAAACTCGCAGGCTGGGGCTACGACTATTTCAAGATTGACGGCCAGCCCGTGGTGGTCAATGAATACCGGAACAAAAAATCTTTCATGAAGAAAGACGCTGATACCGTCGCCTTGTATCGGGAGACGTTGCAGAGCATTCGCGCAGCCATCGGGCCGCAACGCTATCTACTCGGTTGTTGGGGCATGCCCATTGAAGGCGCCGGGATCATGAATGGATCGCGCACCGGCGGCGACGTTGTGCTGGATTGGGCCGGCGGTTTCATGCTGGCGCTCCGGGCCACGATGCAGAACTATTATCTGCACAACGTTGTCTGGTACACCGACGCCGACACCATGCTGGTCCGTTCGCCATTGACACTCGATCAAGCGCGCGCCTGGGCCACGCTCCAGGGACTAACAGGACAGGCAATCATGGGCAGCGACCGCCTGATGGATTTATCGGCCGAGCGAGTGGAACTTTTGCGACGCGTCTACCCGGCGGTGGATATCCGTCCGCTGGACCTGTTTCCGGCTGAGCGAAATAAGCAGATCTTCGATCTCAAGATCAATCATCTCGCGCGCAACTACGACGTGGTGGGCCTGTTCAATTATGACGAAGCGAAGTCAGAACAGATGAACCTGAATTGGAAGGACCTGGGCCTTCCCGAGAACGCGCCGGTCCACGTCTATGATTTTTGGAACAACGAATATCTTGGCGCCTGGGAAAAGGGAATGACGATCAACCTTTCGCCCACCAGCTGTCGCGTGCTGACGCTCCTTCCCAGCAATGGCAAGGTGCAATTGATCTCTACCAGCCGGCACATTACGCAAGGCTGGGTCGATCTGGTGTCGCTTAGCAGCGACGACGCAAAGAACAGTTTCACCGGCAAGAGCAGCGTGGTGAAGAACGATCCTTACGAGCTCCGCTTTGTCTTCCCGCGAGAAAAGAACTTCCAAATTAAAAGTGCGACCGCGCGTGGCGCAGCGGGAAATCTTCCCGTCAAGATCGTGAACCATCAAGGTTGGGCCACTGTGCAGCTGACTTCTCCGCGCACGACCCAGGTGAGCTGGTCTGTTGTGTTTGAGCCCGCCGGTGCCTATCACTATCCGGTCCGAGAGCCGGCAAATCTCTTCATTGAACGCGTGGGCCTGGACAGCGCGACCATCAAGTGGAGCGCACAGTACTATTTGAATTCCGGCTACCAGGTTTATCTCAATGGCGCGCTGGTGGGCTTCACGCCGACCAACTCGTTCGTCCTGCGTGAGCTGGACCCGGAAGCGAATTACACGGTCGAAGTGAAGACAGTTTGGGAAGATGGAACGGCGAGCGAGAGAAAAGCGGAGTTGAAATTCACGCTCAAGTCTCTCGTGCCGCAAGAAATGGCGCTATCAATGTTTGAGCCTTTGCGCCCTGGCGTTGGCGGGCGGGGAATTGCGATTAACCGCGCTCTGACCGGACGGCCACTTTTAATTGCGGGCCAGCACTATGAAACTGGCGTGGGCGCGCGTTCCAACCTCGAGATTGAGTATGACTTGAGAGGACTCTTCAACACCTTTACCGCGCTCGTCGGGGTTGATGATGCCACGACTAATCAAAATGTGAATATTGAATTCGTGGTGCTTGGCGATGGGAAAGAACTGTGGCGCAGTGGGGCCATGAAGAAAGCCGATGCTGCGAAGGCTTTGCAGATCGAAATCACAGGCGTCCGTCACCTGGTCCTTAGGGTCACGGGAGGGGCTGAAGGCCAGGGCCCGCAGGCGAGGATTCTGGCGGATTGGGTAAACGCGCGGCTGCAGAGATCTCAGTAGTTCCTGGATTTTTCAACGAGAAAGGAAATCACACTCACGGGAAGGAAATCCCTCACGGGCAAGGTAGTCTGTCAACAATTAGATACCACCGGCTGAAGCCGGTGGTATCTGATTTATGACAAATTGCAGTGGGCCGCTCGAGCAACTACCAGTCGATACTGACGCGGAACTGAATTCTGCGCACCCCGGTGTTGATTGCGGTCGTGTCAGTGATCTGACCAAAGGTTGTGGACGTCGGACTCGAATTCCCGATGTCAAAGTATGGGTGATTCAGGAAGTTTAACGCCACCATCCTCATCGTCATACGCAACCTTTCAGTTATATGGATCTCCTTGTTGATGCTCATGTCGAAGATGTAGAGCGGCTTGTGTTGCAGATAGACAAATCCGCCGAACTGACCGGGAGTTCCCGCCGGAGCATAAAGGGCGGAATTGACCTGGCTGGTCCGGGCCGCGGTATTTATCGTTGCAATACTGGCAACGTCGGCAATCAGCGCCGTGTTCGAGAAGTTTCCCCCGATCGTGCCCAGCGCCTTCTGCAATTGCTCCTGGGTGAAACCGCCGAGGAAGAGTACGCCGGACTGACTTAGATTGTTGACAGTGTTGCGTCCGCTATTGAGCAGCAACGGATAGCCAGAGGCCATAGTCTCGCGTCCACCCAGCGTCCAACCACCGACAAGCCGATCCAAGAGGCCGCCACTGTTCAGGAATCTCTGGCCTTTGCCGAACGGCAGGTCGTAGGTCCAATAGGCATTGAACACATGCCGGCGATCGAACGGCGATGGACCATAGTTAAGACCGGCGCTCCGAGTGGTGAACCACTGGTAGCCGGCGGCTTGATCAGTCTCATTCAACATATTGCCCAGCGCTTTACTAAACGTATAGTTGGCCCCGAGATTCAAACCATGACTGAGTCGCTGTTTGAGATCCAGCTGGAGCCCGTTGTAGTTGTTGTCGCCATTCGAATCCTGGTAGGTCAAGCTACTTAGATACGGATTGGCCTGGAACAAGTTAATGGGGAACGGTCCCGCCGCCGCGAATGGATTGGTTGGCGAGGTCGCGCAGGAGTTGATCTTGTTTCCCACCAGGCGACAGAAATAGGTCGGGTTGGTCGCGAGCGTCGTGGCCAGCGTGCCCGCTACACCTTGATTCAGATTCTGGATGAAAGTGGAATTGCCGAAGCCCTGCGCATTTGAAAGCGCCGGCTGGCCCCCCAGAGCTGCGAAGGCGGCTTGAAAAATTGGCAGCGAACCCTGGCCGGGCAGGCTGTTGTTGATGAAGGTCTGTCCTTTGCCATTGGCGATGTTGATGTCAAGGTTCCTCTTGGCCTGGTTGAACTCCGGCAGGAAATTGTTCTCAAAGATATTGATCTCATTCAGGTTCTGCCGATGCCACATGTGTGTGGCCTTGTTGCCTACGTAGCGCACCTCGATCGTGGTGCTGTTTGTAAGCTGGCGTTGAATGCCCAGGGTCCAATTCTGAACGTAGGGCGATACCAGATCGGGATTGACATAGTTTCCCCCCACCGGCGCCGAGAAAGCATTTTGAAAGATGGGGAAGCCAAACGTTGCAGGAAAGACTTTGACTACCGGTTGCGTTGTTGAGCGTAACTCCAGCGATCCAGGGATGAAATCGATGCCATTCGTGGCGGTTCCCGACTGTGTCAGACCACGCCCTCCCGAAAGTGAATTGGAGATAGAATTAAGGCCCTCATTGTAGAAAGTGATCGAATAACCGCCGCGTACCACCGTTTTGCGGTCCCCGATCAACTTACCAATCCAGCTCTTTCCCCCGGCGGGATTCCAGGCGAAACCAACGTTCGGCGCCGGATTCATATAGTCATGGCCGTAGGGATGGATCGCCAGGACGAAGGCCGGATTTTGATTGCCATTCAAGACGCCCGGCTGAAAAAGAGCGGTAGATGGACCATAGAAGTTGTCGCCACTTGGTTGTGAAAGCAGGTCGTTGCCGCTGTGAATGTCGCCGTCGAACTGCCAGCGCAAACCGAAATTCAGCGTCAGGTCAGGACGCACGCGGAAGCTGTCCTGGGCGTAAAGACCAAAAGTGGTGAAGGCATAGCGTTGCATCGTCTCCGCGTACTGGATGTACCGGTGAGTCTCTTCATCCACTTGCGTGGCGACGGAGATGCTGGTAACGCGGCCAGTTAAGAGGGCATAGAGATTGAGCGCATTGTTGATGTCGTTACCGGTGGTATTGACGTTAGTCAGCGCATTTCGCAACACGTTATTGATCGGATCAGCCGCAACCACCCCAAGGTTATATTGCGGCACCCCGGCCGTGCCGAACGTGTGGGAATAGAAACTGGTGTGCAGGTAAGTGCCGCCAATCGTCACGGTGTGATGTCCCTTGACCCAGTTCAGATTGTCGGTGAACTGATACACAGGATTATTCCTTACGTCCGTCGCCACGTTAGGTATCCACGGATTGATCAAAGGCGTATTGATAATGCGATTGCCTTGTTCCTGAAAACGTCGCGGGTCGGCATCAATAAAGAAATTCTCACCCGTGCCCTGGACACCAAAGATCACGCTGTTGACCATGTTCTGCTTAATGGTCCAATCCAGGGTGCTGGTGGCCACGTAGGGAGTCGCTGAAGAGTGGATATTGGTGCCGTTGGGACCGACGAAATCGAAGGGGCTGTTAGGATACGACACTGTCCCTTTAGTGAAATCGCTACTGCGTAAGTTCCACGTGCCGTGCCAGGCCAGCGTTGGCTTGACCTGATAGTCGAGGCGCAAAGTGGGAAAGTGCTGGGTCGTGTTGAGTGCCTGGGTCCACTGCATGTTCTGCATAAATTCGGGAGCGATGCCGGAAATCGGCACGAAACTGGAGTCCGCTTGAGAGCCACTGATCTTGTTCAGGATGCCGTTGATGCTTGGATCCACAGTGTTGGTGAAACCGCCCGCACCCGCAACTTGCAGCAAGTTCACTGTGCGCTTAACGCCATCGGTGCCGACGTAAGTAAAGTTGCCCTGCTGTGCGGCTGGAGTGAGGACCGCCTGGGTCAAGGTTTGCGTGCTGGGTTGCGGTTGGATCTCATAGTAAGCGAAGAAGAACAACTTGCCCTTGAACGGACGAAGGAACTGAAAGAGCGGGCCGCCGATTGAGCCCGCCACATTATGATTGCGGACTTTAGTGCGGGGCAGACCCTGCATGTTGCGGAAGAAACCGTTCGCATTGAGGGCTTCGTTTTCTCCCTGGTAGAGTACCTGGCCGTGATACTGATCGGTACCGCGTTTGGTCGTCATACGGATCTGCATCGAACCTTCGCCACCGGCATCGGCACCCAGGCCCGTCGTGGAAACACTCACTTCTTCAATTGCGTCGATGCGCGCCGGGGCAAATGAAAAGAAGCTGGTTCCCCCACTCTTGAAGCGCTGAGAGTTGTTGTTCATGCCATCGAGCGTGATGTTGAGCGACGCATTTGGCAGGCCGTTATAAGTGCTGTTCCGCTGATTACTGCTTTGCATGTTCCCCGCGATCAGTCCGGCAAAGCCCAGGCCGTCCCGGCCATTGAAGGGAAGGTTTTGCACCAGATGGTTATTGATCGTGGCGCCGACTTCGTTCGTCGTTGTGTTGAGTTGTTCCGTGCTCGCCGCCACCTGGACAGTTTCAGAGGCGGTCCCTACTTCCAGGTCAATTCGCACGTCGGTGATTTTTCCTGACTCAACGACGACCGAAGCAATAAGGTCAGTTTTAAAACCGGTGGCCGTCGTTGTCAGTTTGTAGGTGCCAAATTGCAGGTTGGGGAAAAGGAATACGCCCTCGCCAGAAGTTACCGCACTCTGCTCGACGCCGGTCGAGTTGTCGGTAACTTTTACCGTCGCATTTGGAACCACCGCTCCGTTGGGGTCTCGGATGATCCCGCGTATTCCCGTCGTCGTAATCTGGGCCGACACGGCGCTCGCCAGGATCATGATAAAGGTGGCATGGAGCAGGGCCAGACCAATGGGCTTGTGTAGAGTCTGTGCGTTCATTGTGTCCTCCAAGTTGTGCAGCGGTTGACTGAGAGCAAAATAGGCGCCGAGCGACTCCTGGAACAGCGGGTCGTCGAGCACCAGGAATAGGGATGTTCCGTAAGTGAGTACCGGAATGGCAGCTGCTGTCTTGAATGTTCTTAGGGCTACTGGAATGCGCTTAGGATATTTCTGACCCTGATTTCTTGACGGTCGTGGCGGGCATGTTGTATAGAGGCCTTGCTTGGGAGTGTTGAGCACCCCCCTTTTATCCATCACCAATTGTTTTGTCGTATTAATCAGCGGATGTTAATGGCAGCCTGAATCCTCGCGCCGTACTTTTGGCGAACAACGAAAGGAAGCCGCCATCCCTATGCAATTGGCTCCTGGTAGTTACTACGGTGAAGCTCTGCGAGGCCGCAAAGTTGGAGGCTTCGAACTGTCGGAGCGTGTCTACCCTCCAGGGTTCCGGACTCCAAAACACACGCACAAACGAGCCTTGTTCTGCTTCGTGATGGACGGCGAGTACACCGAAGAATACGGTGGCCGGACGCGCGAGTGTAAGTCTTCCACGCTCTTGTTTCACCCGCCCCATGAACTGCACGCCGAACACTTCCATGACGCCGGCGGACGGTCTTTCATCATTGAAATCGAGCCCCAGTGGTTGAATCGCTTGCGCGATCAAGGAGTCAGTGCCGAGCCGTCTGCTGGATTCATAGGCGGGGTGGCGGAGTTACTGGCCCGGCGACTCTATAAAGAGTTGGTGCAACGAGACGAGGTCTCCGATCTCATCATCGAAGGACTCATGATGGAATTGGTTGGTGAGACCTCACGAGGTGGTGTGAGGATGGAAGTCAATCGCCCGCCTCGTTGGCTTGAGCAGGCGAAGGAACTTTTACACGAACGCTTTGCGGAGTCGCTGAAACTGGCAGACATTGCGCGGGAGGTCAACGTACATCCAGTACATTTGGCTCAGATATTTCACAGGTCCTACCATTGCACCATTGGAGACTACGTTCGCCGCTTGCGGATAGAATGCGCCTGTCGCGAGCTGGCAAACTCCGAATCACCCCTGGCCGATATTGCTCTCTCGGTGGGTTTTTGTGACCAAAGCCACTTCTCGCGAACTTTCAAACGTCTGATCGGCATCGCGCCTTCGCAGTATCGAAGTTCTGTTCGCGCCACCAAGCGTTAGGTAAGCGCCGTCGCGCACCGTTCCCAAATCATCGAACGAATTAAGAACAAGCCCGTTGCTTGCGCGACGGGCTTGTTTGCTGGATTGCAGGTCTGTACCGCTCAAGCAGCGGAACAGTGACACTACTGGGCATTGGCGCAAATGGCGTAGCCTTTGAAGGCGAGGCTATTGAAGAGACTCGTGTTAGCCACTCCAACGTACCAGGCCGTCTGTCCTTCCGGGCCGGACTCAAAGATCACTGGTCCATTGCCGCCGGTGTACTGCGTGATGCGCACTCCCCCGGAAAGTACCTTCTTGCCACTACTGCAACGGGCAGTGGCAAAATCAAAGCCAAGCGCATTGACGATAACGTTGCCGGTTTCAATGATCTCGTAGCCAGTGATGCCGTTGTTGCCTGGTGCGCCTTGGGGGCCTGTGTCACCCTTGTCACCTTTATCACCCTTGAAGCCTTGATCGCCTTTGTCACCCTTGTCGCCCTTTGGGCCAATCGAAAAATCTATTACGGCCATCGTCGTATATTTCAAAACCACGTCGTTATAGTTATTTTTCAC
>DATFRK010000878.1:0-2260 GCA_035263325.1 Pyrinomonadaceae bacterium
CAGCCGCGAAGCGATAAGCCCAAACAGCCCGATTCTCAAAGAAAAGGGCTCTGTTTAGAATCTGAATGTCGTTGAGCTTGTCTGCATCAGACATGCCTTGGAACCTAGCCATTGTGTTATCTCTCCTTAGTATTGACGGTAGTAGTTTCAAGTTGGGCGCCGCAAGTACAGCATTTCGCATAATGGCGTAAGCGTTTCGTGAGTCGTCACGGAAAGCAATGTCGGTTGCATGAGTCGGCTTTGATCTGACAGGCGATGGTCGTCGGTCGAACTTAGATGACGTGGCCAAGGACGAATATGCCGAAGGTCACGAGGCCAGCGGTGGCACGTCTACATGTCCACAGGCTCCTATTGAATTCGGAAAAGGAAACGCACGCGCGTAACAGCTTTGTTTCATCGTAAAGGTTCGCTCGGACTCTTCGATACGATCACGGCCGTCTAAAAAGGCCAGCTTCTCTCCGTGCATTGAGAATGAGTTGAACATGATGCAGACGTCCTTTCAATGGTCGAAGCAGAAGAGGGTGTCTCCACTGTACCAGCGTGTGCCAGCAACCTCAGATCTGATCGTGTTCGGTTCTATCGTTTGCAGCCTGATAAAGTAAGGGTCGAACTGGTCGCAGCATGGAAGAAGGAGACTCCATCGATTGTCCTCCGTGGCCTTCTGGATCTATTAGAGGCAAATGCATCTTGGAACTGAAGAAAACAAAGGGTAGCAGGAACTCTCGTAGCTTACGATGTCAACTAAACACGCGTATCGAGTGACAGCGCTAGCTCGGTCTGCTTCTGTTGCAGAAGCGATCAGTGCGCACTGGAGAGAGTACTTGATGGAGGGTACGGAACTCGGTGCATTTATGCTGAGTACCTGCATTTGTGGCACCTTGATTTACAGCAACCAATCGCCCCTCAACTCACTTGCTCTTTCTCCGGTGTTTGAGTCGAGCCTGATGGGAATGGCGATGGCGGCAACGGTCTTCCTCGTCATTCAATCACCATTCGGTCGTCGATCTGGCGCACATTTCAATCCGGCAGTGACACTTACTTTTTTTTGGCTTCGTCGAATGCACCGGTGGGATGCCGCGTTTTATATTGCTGCTCAATTCTGCGGGGCTTTTGCAGGTGTGCTGGCAGCGCGAAGGATCGTCGGTTTGCGGTTGGCCGAACCTCCCGTGCAGTATATGGTGACGCTGCCGGGGAAGTATGGAAGCACAATCGCATTTGCCTTTGAATTCGTACTTTCAGTGCTTCTGATGAGCACAGTGCTTTACGCCTCAAACCACCGACTTTTAGCCCGCTTCACTCCAGCGTTGGTCGCGCTGCTTACCGTCTTTTATTTTGTCCTCTCTTCTTCGATATCCGGTTTCAGCGTTAACCCGGCCAGAAGCTTTTCCTCAGCTCTATTCGCCTGGACTTGGCGCGGCATCTGGATCTATTTCTCAGCGCCCTGCTTGGGGATGCTGACGGCGGCAGCTATATACATCAGACGGGTGGGGTCGGATCGGGTGTATTGTGCGAAAGTGTTTCACGACACACGGTCAGTATGTCCTTTTCCTTGTCATTTCGAGCGTTTGTATCAAGAAGGGTAAAAGGCAGCGGTTAGGTCGGTATCTTTAAATCCATAACACCACGCGCGTCAAAGCTCGTCTACATGGGAGTCGAATTTCGCCAGACGTTCATCTTGTGAAGCTTGCATCTGTATCCAGCGCCTGCTGCAAATTTCAATGTATTGGTTTTCATTAGTCACGTGATCGTTGGGATTAGGTTTGTCCAACACGAACTCGATTCAGCCACAAAACGTCCACAATTGAGAAAAGAGGCGGCTTTTCAGCCGCCTCTTTCGTCTGTAACTTCTTGGTTCTTCAAATTGCGGGGGAAGGATTTGAACCTCCGACCTTTGGGTTATGAGCCGAAAATTTGATTGGACGCTCTTGTCATTTCAACCTGTTGACTGTCGTCCATTCCGGTTTATTTCGGCCTATTCAGGCCCGTTCCGCGATCCGCGCTTATTTCCTTTTCCCGGATTTGATTAGTTCACTTTGAGCGCGATTTTCCCACGTGTATGTCCGGTTTGGATGAGCTCTTGAGCGCGGCGCGCTTCGGACAGGGGAAGCACGGTATCGACCACGGCTTGCAACTTTCCGGATTCGACCAATTGGGTAATCGCATTCAAGGACTCGACCTTCATTTCATTCACGGCCATGGTTGCTCGAACGCCGTGTTTCTCCGCTTCCGCTTGGGACGGAGGTTGTGCGATGGAAACCAG
>DATFRK010000879.1:0-5275 GCA_035263325.1 Pyrinomonadaceae bacterium
ACGAACGGGCTGCCAGGTTGTTCAAACGAGTTAACGATCTGGCGCCACACAACTATGAAGTGCTCTACGATCTTGGCATTGCGCTTTACAATCTTGATCGCAATTCCGAAGCCGCGGGCTATCTCTCGGAAGCCGCTGATATGAATCCCGGTCCGCCGGAAACTCACTTTCGGCTGGCACTGGTTGCCAGTGCTTTGAACGACCACCCGAATGCCGTGCTGGAATTCAAGCATGCGATTGAGCGTGACCCTAAAAGCGCCAATGCCCATTTCCTGTTGGCCCGCGAGTATTCCCGCGTTGGCTATTGGGACGGCGCTATCCAGGAAAACTCGAAAGCCATCGAGATAAATCCTAACGAAGCGGCTTACGTCTATGCGCGGGCGAACGCCAACTATCGCCGGGGGGAATGGACCGCGGCTGCAGCCGACTTTGACCGCGCGGCTGAGCTTGATCCGAAGATTGAGAACATCGATTACCTGCGTGGGTACACCCATCGCGCCGCCGGTGATTTCGAAAAGGCCAGGGTCATCCTCGAGAAGTTCCTGGTCACTCATCCCGATCACGTCGACGCGCTGTCGAGTCTGGGCTATGTGGCCATTGAGCAGGGTCGATTGGATGATGCCGAAGCTCCTTTGAAGCGTGCGCTCGCGTTAGCGCCGGAGGACATTCCAGTTTTGTACGACTATGCCAGGTTGGCACTCAAACGACAGGACTATCCTGAGGCAGCAACACGACTCGAGAAAGTCACCGCCAAGCTGCCGACACTGACGCAGGCACATTACCAGCTGTTTCTTGCATATTCGCGTCTGAAGCAATCAGCCAAGGCCCAAAATGAATTGGCTGAATTCAAACGACTCGAAGCGTTAGAGAAACAGGTGGAAAAAGAACGTATCCTGGATGAAAAGCTAAGAACGCAACAGCTGATGGGCCAGTCGCCGTGATGGCCTGACGGACTTCGGAGAGTGAAGCATAAATGAGTCAACGATCAAGGATTTGGGCCTTGCTGAGTGTGGTGCTGGCAGCTGTAGTGTATGCCCAGGGACAGTTGCCGGCGAAACCATTCAGTCAGTGGTCCAGGAGCGAAGCCGAAAGAGTATTGAATGATTCGGCCTGGGCTCCCAAACAGGAGTTGCGAATAAAGTTTGATAAGGAAAGGCAGAGCGCGGCTGGCTCTTATTCCGGTGTCTCCGCTGCTAGTGCCGCCCAGGCAGCCACCGAAGTTACTTCGCAGGTGCCGGTCGACTTTGTTTTCAGCTTGCGTTTGCGTTCGGCGTTACCGATCCGGCAAGCGTTGGTTCGCTTACGCACCCTGGAGACGGACATCGAAAAGATGAATGAGCAACAGTTGGCGCAGTTTGATAAACAGACTCGCGGGTTGCTGGAGTGTCCTGCCTGCACTGACAACTACGTAGTTACTTTAAGTTCGAAGTCGAGAAACACACCTGGCGCTGATGCGGTTTACACGGTTTTCAAAGGCGGCAGATTGGCGGATTTGCAGCGCTACATATTTATCGCCAACGAGCACGGTGAGCGTCGTCCCTTGATTCACTTTGTGCCGCCCAAGGTTCCAGGGGATGAGGCTACCTTCTTTTTTCCGCGACTCGATGACAAAGGTGCTGCCTTGTTGACGGCCGACAACAAGGAGTTGCTGGTCAACCTGAGCGACAATCAACCATCGTCGATCAGTAACTTCAAATTGGACGTTTCGAAGCTAGTCTTGAATGGAAAAGTTGAGTTCTAGGACGAAGCGGCTGAACCGGTTTTTCGCGCCGGTCACGAGGCGACGTTCCAACCGCGGGTTTGCAACCATCGTTGCTCTCTCCTTTTTAAGCGCAGTGGTGACTGCTACTGCGCAGACCAACGCCCCGTTTGTGACCAAGGTCGATCCACCTTCATGGTGGGCTAATCATTCGCTCAATCCCGTGCGCCTCTTAGTGCGCGGCAGGAATCTTGCGCAGGCAAAGGTCGCCAGCACCACACCAGGGCTCACGATCTCTGATACGCGCGTTAATGCGGCTGGTACTTATCTATTTGTTAATGTGGGCGTTGGTTCGTCAGTTAAACCAGGGGTCTATCCACTCGCTATTGAAAACAGCAGCGGGCGAACGACATTCAACTTCACCATCAATGCTGCCCTGGATTCGTCGCGAAACTTTAGTGGCGTCACGACTGATGACTGCGTCTATCTGATCATGACCGACCGTTTTGCAAATGGCGACCCCAGCAATGATGTTCCCCCAGGCGCTCCAGCCGCCGCGACCGATCGTAGTAATCCCCGCGCTTACCACGGCGGTGACCTGCGGGGCGTTATCAATCATCTGGCTTACTTGAAAGAGCTTGGTGTGACTGCCATTTGGTTGACTCCCTGGTATGACAATTGGAACGGGATTAATAACTGCGACAAACCATGGTGTCCCAGCACCTACTACCATGGCTACCACGCGATCGACTACTACGCGGTGGAGGACCGGTTCGGCGATCTGGCTACCTTGAAGGAGTTAGTGGAGAAGGCGCATGGCCTCGGACTGAAGATCATCCAGGATCAGGTGGCGAATCATGTGGGCGCGCATCATTTTTGGGCCAGCGACTCCCCGTTACCAAACTGGTTTCACGGTACGATGCAAAACCATCAGCTAAATAAATTTCAGAACAGCGTTTTGCTTTCGCCACACGCTAACCCGAACGAAGTGCGTAATATTCTCGATGGTTGGTTCGGCGACGACATGCCCGACATGAATCAGGACGAGCCCGAAGTCGCCCGCTACGAAATTCAAAACTCGCTGTGGTGGATCGGAGTGACTGGTATCGACGGTATTCGTCAGGACACTATTCAGTACATCCCTCGCACTTTCATCCGGGATCTTTCAACCGCTCTCCACCGTCAATATCCAAAGATGTGGATGGTGGGCGAAGTTTTCGAGCGAGACGCTGCGCAGACTTCCTTCTTCATCGGTGGACGCAAAGGTTGGGACGGGATCGATACGACACTTGACTCAGTGTTTGATTTTTCGTTGTGGAATGTCTCGCTCGATGTCTTCACCAACAAGAAACCGGTACGAGCCCTACGTGATCAGTTGAAGTACGATGCTCTCTATCCCGACCTAACGCGAATAACTACCCTGACAAACAATCACGACACGATCCGGTTCATGTCGCTTGAAGGCGCCACGCTTGAGGGGGCAATGCTGCACACCACGTTTATGTTGATGGTTCGTGGCACACCACAGCTCTATGCCGGTGAGGAGATTGCAATGGAGGGCAAGGAGGATCCTGATAATCGTCGTGACTTCCCGGGCGGTTTTCCTGGTGATGCGCGCAACGCGTTTTCAGCCAGTGGCCGAACAGCGGTGGAACAACGAATGTGGCAGTGGACTCATGATTGGCTTGCGCTACGCCGGGAGCATGTCGCGATTAGACAGGGTGCGCAGACCGACCTGTTTTATGACGATGATGTTTACGCCTTTGCGAGGCACAATCGCGAGGAAAACGTGATCGTCATTATCAATCGAGCCAGGGATCAGAAGAACTTGTCTTTACCTGTCTTTGACGTGGCCGATGGAGCGGCAGTAACAGCACTGATTGGACCGCAAACAAGCGCGAGAGTAAGGGCTGGCTCAGTGAATCTTAGTGTTCCGCCGCAGACCGCAGTTGCTTATCTGGTGGCAAGGACGGACCAACCTCAATGAGTTTCCCCAGGGCAAGTGGCATCTTACTTCATCCAACTTCCTTACCGGGGCGCTTCGGTATCGGCGATCTTGGCCCCGAGGCGTATGCCTTCGCCGATTTCCTGGTTTCGAGTGGTCAACGATTGTGGCAGGTGTTGCCGCTTGGTCCAACTGGGTACGGTGATTCACCCTATGCGTGTTACTCCGCCTTTGCTGGTAATCCATTGCTGATCAGTCCGGACCAACTGTTTAGAGAGGGACTGCTGACCCACGGCGATCTCGATGATATTCCGACGCTACCTGCCGACCGCATTGATTTCGCCGCCGCGCACAAAACTAAAGAGGCATTGCTGCGCCGGGCGTACGAACACTACCAACGCTCCACTGACACGGGTCTTCGTAGCGCTTGTGAAGCTTTTGCGGCGGAGAACCAGTCCTGGCTTGACGATTATGCTTTCTTTCGCGCCTTGAAGACGGCGCATGGCGAAATAGCCTGGAACCAGTGGGAAAAGCCCTTGATTCGTCGCGAGCCATCCGCGTTGGCATTCGCGCGCGACAAGTTGCGCGAGGACATAGACGCTCATAAGTTTTTTCAGTTTCTTTTCTTCAAGCAATGGTTTGCCCTTAAAGGATATTGCAATGAGCGAGGCATTAGTCTGATCGGCGATGTACCGATCTTTGTTGCCCAGGATTCGGCCGATGTCTGGACCAGTCCTGACCAGTTTAAGCTCGATGCCAATGGCCAGCCTGTTGTTGTGGCCGGTGTCCCGCCCGACTATTTCAGCGCGGAAGGCCAGAGGTGGGGCAATCCCATCTATGATTGGGACGCGCTGGCCGCCCGCGGCTACCGGTGGTGCGTCGACCGCGTGCGCGCCTTGCTCGCCCACGTCGACGCCATCCGCCTCGACCATTTCCGCGGATTTGCAGCGGCGTGGCACATACCGGCCGGGGCGCCAACCGCAGTGTCGGGTCGGTGGATGCCGGGCCCCGGGGCCCGCTTTTTCGAAGTCGTCGAGAACGCCGTGGGCGGTCTCCCCTTCGTCGCCGAGGACCTGGGACTAATCACGCCGGATGTGAGCGCACTGCGTGACGCGTTCCACGTCCCCGGGACGCGCGTCCTCCAGTTCGCCTTCGATGGCCACGCCGACAATCCGTACCTGCCCGACAACTACGTGCCCAACACGGTCGTGTATACGGGCACGCACGACAATCCGACGACACGCGGATGGTACGAGGATCTGCCCGATGCCGAGCGGGGCAATCTATGGCGTTACCTGAAGCGCGCGCCGGGCGCCAACGCCGAGGCGGCTCCTGCCTTGTTGCGTCTGGCGTGGTCCTCGGTCGCCGCGCTCGCCATCGCGCCGCTTCAGGACATTCTCAACCTCGGCAAAGAGGCGCGGATGAATCAGCCCGGGAGCGCGCAAGGGAACTGGGGCTGGCGGGCGACCGACGAAATGCTGTCCGCATCGACCCTGGAGTCGTTGCGAGACGTGACCCGGACCTCGGGCCGCACCGAGCCCGGGATGACGGCGGCGTCATGACCGTGAATCCGATCGTCTTCCTCGTCGATGTGGACAACACGCTGCTGGACAACGATCGCATTCAGGACG
>DATFRK010000880.1:0-7428 GCA_035263325.1 Pyrinomonadaceae bacterium
AGCGCGTACAATCTAAATTGGCGCTGGAATGATTCCGGCTATCCCGGCACCTCCGGCAACGACTCCTCTAACCTCAGTCAAGCGGAGATGCGCCAGTTGGTTGAACGCCTTAATACTCGCACCAGTACCTTCAGTCGTTACTTGCGGGTCGACTTGAACCGCCGGGCACAGAACGGTCGCTACTCTAATAGCGAGGCGCAACAACAATTGAGCTCCTTTGAGTCAGCTGTGACGGACCTGCGCAACCGCTATAACGGACGACAGTTCAGCTCGACTGCGGTACGCAACCTGTTGCAAACGGCTGCTTATCTCGACAACGTTGTGTCTGATCAACGGTTGTCATATCAAACACGGAATAGTTGGACGCCGTTGCGGCAGGACCTCGATCAGCTGGCGAGCGCTTACAACATCGCCTGGAATTGGTCCGATGGTCCGAGTGGACCGAGTGGTCCGAGCGGCGGTTATGGAACGAATGGCGGCCTCACCGGTACGTTTCAGCTAAATACTGGTCAAGGTGACGATGCCCGTAGCGCTGTCGACGCCGCGACTAGAAACTTATCGCTCGCCGAGCGACAGCGAGTTTATGACGCGCTGCTGAGACGGTTGGATCCACCACAGATGCTGGCTATTGATCGCCGTGGAACAGCGGTAACAATAGCCTCGTCACGCGCGCCCCAAATTAACTTCAACGCCGACGGTCGCGAGCAGGTTGAAACCAATTCCAACGGCCGCACCGTTAGAGTTCGGGCCCAGTTATTGGGTGATCAATTGACCATTACGCGGACTGGAGATCGGGCCCAGGACTTTACTGTCACCTTTGAGACAGTCGACGGCGGTCGTCGCTTACTGGTGACGCGATCTCTGTACACTGATCGGATCACCCAACCCGTAACAGTCAGAAATTACTATGACCGCACTTCCGCTGTGGCGCAACTGAATATCTACGATACGAACCGCGAGAGCGGCGGCGTGGATACAACGACAGCGTTCGGTGTTCCTGATGGTACTGAGTTGGTGGCAGTTTTGAACAATCAGCTCTCCACCGAGAACGTGCGCCAGAACGATCGCTTCACCATGACCGTGCGATCGCCGAGCCAGTTTGACGGTGCGACGATCGAAGGGTTCGTGACGAGCATCAATCGTAGCGGTCGGATTTCCGGTCGCTCTGACATGACTCTCGATTTCGACACCATAAGGATGCGTGACGGACGCTCTTATCGTTTTGCCGGCATCCTGGAGAGTGTCCGCACGCCAAATGGCGATGTTATCCGAGTAGACAATGAAGGAGCGGTGAAAGATAGTGACCAGACCAACAAGACCGTTACCCGTACAGCAATCGGCTCCGCAGTAGGCGCGATTATTGGAGCGATCGCCGGTGGCGGCAAAGGCGCAGCGATTGGCGCAATTGTTGGTGCTGGCGCTGGAGCGGGATCAGTTTACGTACAAGGACGTAATGACCTGATCCTGGATAGTGGGACGGAAATTTCGGTTAGGGCTACTGGTCCAAGGAATAACTAAACCAAAATAGATGGGAGCGCACCCCGGAGCGCTCCCATCCCTTCTAGTTGATGGTAATACTCGCCGTTTGTGGTAACCGTTCAACGCTGAAAGTGAGTTGCTGACCCGATGGTACTGGCCTCTTGTCCGGAGTTTGAAAAAAGAGATAACCGGATCGCCTGGGATTGTCTTGCGATAGAGTTTGCGAAAGATCGAGGGCGTAGCCAGAGATATCTGCTTCGGACTGCTTGCGGGCGTTGGGGTTATAAAGGGTGACCTCGTTAGCTTTGAGAATTCGGGAGAGGGCCTTTTTCGGATTCAGGTACTTCCATTCCCGACCCTGAGCGTCGTGGAGTCGAAACCGCGCTTTCTTAAGTTCGATCGGCAGTCCGCTCTGATAGATCATTTCAACTCGCACCGGGATCACACCACTGAGCGGTAAATTTGCCTCAAACAGTTCCTGACTTTCGTCGTCGGTAAGGAGCGGCGCTACCCGCACTGTACATCCGCCAGCTTCGGTGCTGCGTGCAGTGCTGGAGAGCGGTGGTAGTTCGACGGCGGGCTTAATCTTGAGCAACGCCGTGGAGCAGGACGTCGCTACCATGCTTGCTGCCGCAAGGAAGACGAGGGGGACTATTCGTCGGGCCATGTAATGAATCTATCACCCCACGCTGCCGATTGCCTATTAGCGATTGCCGAATTTCGATTGGACCGCTAGTACAATCTGCAATTGGCAAACGTAAACGGCCAGTTGGCTACCCAGCTCCGGGTTCCCCAACGACCGTGTTACTATCTCCCGAATCATGATTAGACCTTTTCGTGGTGTTCATCCGCAGATCCACCCCACTGCGTTTGTCGACCCTAGTGCCCAGGTGATCGGAGATGTACATCTCGGAGACGAGGCTTCAATTTGGTGCAACTGTACGATCCGCGGTGACATTCACTACATTCGGATCGGCGCCCGCGCCAATGTCCAGGACAACTCGGTCATCCACGTCAGGAACGGTAGTCATCCGACGATTCTGGAAGAAGAAGTTACCGTTGGACATAGTGTGACGCTCCACGGATGTTATGTGGAGCGAGGCTGTTTGATTGGCATCGGGTCGATCCTTCTCGATGACGTCCGCATCGGTGAGCGTTCATTGGTGGCTGCTGGCGCGTTGGTTGCGCCGGGCACAGTAATACCTCCGCGATCGCTGGTGATGGGTTTTCCAGCGAAACTGAAACGCGAGCTTACTGATGATGAAGTGGCCGGACTAGATATCTTTTGGCGCAACTACGTGGAATACACAAGGGAGTACAAGCAGGAAACAGCCTGATGGATTTCAGCTTGCTGGTTGACTTACGCGGCTACATCTCTGTACCCAATCGGTAAACTAAAGTTCGTCGGACCCTAAGATAAGAAGGCAGGTCGAATGAAACCTTATAGCAAGGTTATTTCCGTCGTTCTGTTTGTTATTGCTGTCAGCCTATCAAGCTATGCACAGACGGATGCGCCGGTCGCGGTTGAAACTGACGCCAGCAGAACACCACTGACCACGCCACATCCCGATTCGAGTGACGACAAACCCTATCGTCTTCGACGTGGTTTGAACGAATTTGGATTTCTTGGGGGAGTGTCATTCGCGGCAACGACGATCTTTGGTGGATTGCATGATGATGAGGCGGCGGACCGGAAGTTCATCTTGGCCGAGCTTCGTTATGGGCGGCCCCTCGCCACCAACGACTCAGTAGCTCTTCAGTACACGTTCGAGGGAGTGCCGCTGGCGATAGCAACCGGTACGATCGTGGCTCGCTCAACTGTTGGCGGGGTGACTACCTTTCAACGGGAAACGGCATATGGCGCGGGATTGACGCCGCTGGGCCTGCAACTCGACATGGCCAATAGCTCCAAGATTCACCCTTTCGTTCACGTGAATGGCGGATTCTTATATTTCAATAAGGCGGTGCCGATTGAGGATTCAGGTCAATTCGCCTACGTGGCCCAGGGCGGAGCAGGGGTGCGCATTTTTACCTCGTCGCGACGCGCGGTTACGCTGGGGGTAAAACTTCACCATATCTCGAACGGAAATCGTGAGGGCTCGAACCGCGGCTTGAACCAGTTCGTGATCTACGCAGGTTTTTCGATTTTCCGGTAATGCCTTCGAATAAGACCCAACCAGCGCGCGGCATGCGCGACTTTCTCCCTGATGATGTGCGCAAGCGCGAGTACGTCGTCGGAGTCGTTAAGGATGTGTACGAGCGTTATGGATTCGAGCCACTCGAAACACCAGCAGTGGAAAACATCGAAACGCTCACGGGGAAGTATGGAGAGGAAGGGAGCCAACTCATCTTCAAAATACTTAAGCGGGGGGTACACCAGGGCTCCGGCGAAGCAGACCTCGCCTTGCGTTACGATCTGACTGTGCCACTCGCGCGCGTGGTGGCGGAATATCGTGACAAGTTGCCGAAGTTTTTCAAACGCTATCAAATTCAACCGGTGTGGCGCGCGGATCGTCCGGCTCGTGGTAGGTTCCGTGAGTTTTACCAGTGTGATGTTGATGTGTTGGGGTCGCGATCGATGGTGGTGGAAGCAGAGATTTGTGCTGCGGCGAGCGAGGCCCTAAACAAACTGGGCTTTAGTGACTTTTGTATCCGGCTTAACCACCGGGGAATTTTGACAGGCGTCTTGGGCGTAGCCGGTCTGCCACTCGAGAGCCACGAACCGGCGCTGGTGGCACTGGATAAACTCGATAAGATTGGACCGGAGGGCGTTGCCAAAGAATTTGAGGTGCGAGGTATAGCTCCGGCCACAGCTAAACGTTTACTCGACTTCTTTGCAGGGCTAACGGAGCTTGAGCGCGCCGCCGACATAGCAGTCGATGCGGCAGACAAGATTCCGGCCTTGAACCGGGCGGTGCTTGGTCGCGTAATCGAATTTGTTGGCGACAATGAGGTGGGTTCGAAAGGCGTCGCGGAGGTACAGTCAATCGCGGAATTGGCAGAGGCATTTGGCATAACCAAACATCTGCGAATCGATCCCAGCCTCGCGCGTGGGTTGTCATACTACACCGGAGCGATAATGGAGATTAATGTGAAGGACCTGGCCGGCAGCCTCGGTGGCGGCGGTCGGTACGACAACCTGGTAGGAATGTTCCTCGGACATGATGTGCCCGCGTGCGGATTCTCCCTTGGTCTGGAGAGAATAATTGTGGTGATGGGGGAAAGAAACATGTTTCCCGCTCGAGTTGGTACTGCGAGCGCAGATGTGATGGTCGCGATCTGGAGCGACGAAACAATCGAAGAATCGGTGAGCTTGGCCCAGGAGTTGCGCGCTAGTGGTCTTGCGGTGGATCTTTATCCCGAGGCCGACAAACTTGGAAAACAGTTTAAGTATGCATCTTCACGGGGCGTGCCTTTTGTGGCAGTACTTGGAGATGACGAACGATCGCGCGGAGAGGTTGGTCTTAAGAACATGAGCAGTGGTGAACAGAGAAGCGTTCCCCGCGCGTCGGTGGTTGCGGAACTACGGAAGCAGGCATAGTTTCTAGCAAATCGAGAGGTACTAGTCATGGCAGAACTTGCCCAGGAATATCTGGCTGATTCGCTTTCAAGCTTCCGGGCTTATAAAAAGCTGGTGGAAAAAGCCATCGACCAGGTGAAGGATGAGGAGTTGTTCGTCCAGATTGATGAGGAGTCAAATAGTATCGCCGTAGTCATGAAGCATATGGCCGGCAACATGATTTCGCGTTGGACCGACTTCTTAACCTCTGATGGTGAAAAACCTGATCGCAATCGCGACCAGGAATTTGTGATCGACCAGCAGACTAGCAGGCAGGATCTAGTGGCCTACTGGGAACGCGGCTGGCAGTGCGTCTTTACGGCCATTGAGCCTTTGACGACCGATGATTTCACCAGGAAGGTACTCATTCGCGGCGAACCGCACACGATTATTCAGGCGATCAATCGACAGTTAACTCACTATGCGTATCACATTGGTCAAATCGTTTTCTTGGCCAAACATTTCCGGTCGGCCGAGTGGAAGTCACTGAGTATTCCACGCAACAAGTCTGCGCAATTCAACGTGTATTTGACGACGGCCCCGCGGGTGGCTGATAAGGAACAGCAGTTTGATGCTGTGGTGGGCTTCGCCAATGAAACTGAGGACAATAAGAAATAGATCCTGAGACCAAAGACCCAAGACCCAAGACCTATGGAGTCAATGAACGCCAACATTCACCACGTTAACGTCACAGTGCCCAAAGCCCTGGAAGACAAAGCAAGACACTTCTACGGAACAGTAATGAGCCTTCTCGAAGTGCCAAAACCGGAAGATTCGCGCGGGCGCGGTGGCGCCTGGTACCAGCTTGGTGATACTCAACTCCATCTTTCGATCGAGGACGGTCTGAGTGAAATCAGCAAACGCCATGTTTGCTACACCGTGAGCGATTTGGACCAGGCTGAAGCGCAATTTCGTAGCGCCGGTGTCGAGATACTTCCCGACGAGCAACCAACACCTGGGTGGCGGCGATTCTACGTGCGCGATCCTGGAGGTAATCGATTAGAAATTGCACAGGGCGGAAAATAGGACCTATATGACGTATACGACCTATTAAGATCATAAGACTAAAAACAAAGAAGACCTATGTTAGATAACCTTGGAAATTTAGAGCGCACCCATTCCTGTGGAGAATTACGGGCGCAAGACATCGGCAAACAAGTCACCCTGATGGGCTGGGTGGCCCGGCGGCGTGACTTCGGCGAACTGACTTTTATTGATTTAAGAGACCGTGCCGGTATTACCCAGGTTGTGTTCAATTCGCAGGACGCACCCGAGGCTCACTCAAAGGCGAAAGAACTCCGCGGGGAGTATGTCATCGCAGTCGGCGGTGAAGTGGTTGCCCGTGATGAGAACACCCGCAATCCTAAAATCACAACTGGTGACGTTGAGGTACACGCGCGCACGCTGCTGTTACTAAACGATGCTCGCACTCCTCCTTTTCAACTCGATGCCGGACCTGAAGCACTCGCCAGTGAAGATCTACGCCTGAAATATCGCTACCTCGATTTGCGTCGGCCCCAACTCCAGGAGACTCTCCGCCTACGACATCGAGTGCTGCTGGAAATTCGGCGCTACATGACTGAACAGGGGTTCACAGAAATCGAAACCCCCATTTTGATCAAGTCGACTCCCGAAGGTGCGCGCGACTACATCGTCCCTTCTCGCATTCAACCGGGAAAGTTCTTTGCCTTGCCGCAGTCGCCGCAACTGTTCAAACAACTGTGCATGATCGGCGGGCTTGATAAGTACTTTCAAATTGCCCACTGCTTTCGCGATGAAGACTTACGCGCCGATCGCCAGCCCGAGTTTACCCAACTCGACGTGGAAATGAGTTTTGCCACACTGGACCAGATCTATAGCCTGATCGAAGGTCTTTTTCGCTCCGTCTTCAAGTTGATCGGAGTCGACCTGCCGATACCTTTCCCGCGCTTTTCTTTTGCTGAAGTCATGGACCGCTTTGGTTCTGACAAGCCCGATCTACGAATTACAGGGATCGAATTGAAAGACTTGTCACCGGCGTTAGCTGGGGTCGATTTTCCACCGTTTACCTCTGCCTTGAATGCGGGCGGCCAGGTTAAGGGCCTGGTAGTACCAAATGGCGCCGCCCTTTCCCGTAAGACACTGGATGAGCTGCAGGAGTTTGTGAAACGTTACGGGGCCACAGCCCTGGCCTGGATCAAGCTCGGGGATGAGACCAGTTCCTCGTTGTTGAAGGCCTTAGGTAGTGAGGTCGTTAGCCGAATAGGGGAAATCGCCGGTGCTACAAAGGGCGACGCGGTCTTGATCGTTTCCGGCAAACCGAAAATCGTTGCCGCCAGCCTCGGTGCTTTGCGTAACGAGGTCGCGAAGAGGGAGAAGCTGATCCCGGAAAATGTCTATGCGCCTCTATG
>DATFRK010000881.1:0-4843 GCA_035263325.1 Pyrinomonadaceae bacterium
ATCGTCTCCCGAGGGGATCCAGTTGCTCCAGATTTCAGTAGGGTTAGAAGCCTTGATTGCTCGACCCATTTGGTTGTAGATCGTCAATTGCGCCTTGTATCCGCCGGTGCTTCCTGGATGATTGCTAGCCGTAGAGATCACGCGGCCAAAACCATCGAAATTCTGAATTGAGTACGCCTCATCGGCTACATTATTTACCGTACTAAGGCTCTGCACGTAGGTTGGACCGTAAATGTAACGCGTGTAGGCTCCTGTGTTGGTTGTGGTGGTCCTTTCCACGCGGCCAATGCTATCGTAAGTGGTCGTCTGAATTGCTCCCTGAGATTGTCCTTGTGGCGGTGGCCCCTGCGTTTGGGTTGTGGCACCGAAGTCAAAATTGTATTTCACAAAAGAGCTAAAGCCGTCCGCATCAGTTAGCGTCGTCGGATACGCAAACGTGTTCCGATTTACGCTGTCGGAAAAATTGTCACCGTAGGCGACTGAGTTCTGGTGATCGAGCGCATCACGATTGAAAACTACTGAGCCATTGATGTCATAGGCCATCTTCTTTGCATGCCCTTTGGCTTCATTGTTCTGGTCAGTCACGTCAAATTGCATTACCCGCGATAGATTTGCTCGTCCCGCCGCGAAACTCGTCCCATAATTCGCGTCATGCTGAGTCGGGGTGGCAGAAGTATTGACGAGATATTCGCTATTCCAGTCGTACTGATAACCGACCTTCGAAAACAGACTGTTGCCTCCGTCGTAGAGCATTTGATACTGGGGCAGCCGCAAAATGTGCCGGTTAATGTAGTCACCGCTGCCCACATAATCAGTGTGCGTTCTGCGATAAACGATCGCACTATTACCAACGTACTCTTTCACATCCGAGGGCAAATTCATCGTCGACCCAGTGGGCAGACCTGAACTTACATAGTCAATCGTTGTCCGGCGCTGATTGTTTGCCAGGTCACTAATTATCGTCTCAACAACTCGCGGATTAGTTGGATAGAGGACATTAACATTGTCCTGCGTGTAGGTGGTGGTGGTTGACTTCTGCACCTGTCCGCCGGAGACGATCTGCGTTTGTGTCACCAGACCTTTTTGCCAGCCGGTTCCGTAACCTTCCTTGTAGATCGTCCCATCGGGCGCCGTCATTGTGTGGAGACTGCCGTCGAGACCATAGCTGGTCGTGACTGACGTGGGAACTCCATTCAACCCCGTCCAGTTTGTGGCGGAAACACTGACGGCGGTGAGCCGTGGACAGTCCATGCTTGGCGCGTCGTAGGTATAGCCGGTGTAAGCGCGTTCGACCGTGTCATTGTCCGCATGGCGAATAGCGTTCACTTGCAGATTGCCACTGTAATCAAAACCGAAGTGAGAATTGTCGGCTAAGGTGACCTGCGTAACTACCGGCAGTGAGGTGCCATTCTTTGTGCCAACTAACTTAAGGCCGGACATTGCGTTTAAAGATACGGTGCGGTTGCCCCATGAAAAATTGGCCCAGGTGTGAGCCTGACCGGCCCAACTCTGCGTAATCGACTGGAGGTTTGCATTCGAGTCGTAAGTAAACGTGATAACTCGCCCGAGCGTGTCGGTAACGCTGGTTATGTGGCCCACGGAATTATAACTGGCTGATAGATAGTTTCCGTTTGTGTCCTTCACCTGCGTGCAACGCCACTCATTGTTGTAGGCGTTGTAGGTCATTTGCGTTCCATCATCGCCTGTAACCACGACGGCACTACCGTAATCCACCAGCAGCAAATAGGAAGAATCAGCGGCCTCGTAATTCCAAGGATAGGCAGCTACCTGGCGCAGCTCTACCCGTCTACCGGAACCGGTGATCATCACATAAGTCTTTTTCCCTACCTGGGCGTCAAATGATTGCCATTGGATGGTGGGAAAGCCAAGACGAAAGCCGGGACTGGGAAAGCCGTTGTCTTCGTCGAAATAAACGTAGGGACCAGAGCGAGTCCACACTTGCGATGAATACGACAAGGAAATACCGAGGTCCAAGCCGGCACGGCCCGGTAGAGAGACGATTGGGACACTCCAGTCGAGAGAGCGGCCCAATAGTCCACTGACTGGTTGGTTTTGTTCATCGACGCGAGCGCTCACGACCGAGCTAACGCTGGCAGAAGGGGCACCACCCATGGTTACGGTGCCCATCAGATTGTAAAGCTCAGTACTGTATTCAAAACCCAGTCTGACGTTTTCCCGGGTAACACCCGGCTGGCTCAAATAGTTGGTCCAGTTAGTCCAGGCTGGTTCATCAGGCGCTCGGTTGAGATAAGTTTGGTAAAGGTCTCTCACATAATCATGATTTGAAGTGTTGCGAGCAGCATAATCCGCCGAGTCGAACAGTGTCCGGCCGAGTTCTTGCACTGAAACTACAAGCGAGCTTTGACCGCCAGGGTAAGCGGCGCGAATGATATCGTGCCAGTAGTTGAGCTCGACATTTTGTCCGGGAATCGCCCACTGAAAGAAGTTCTGAATATATTGATCTTCCGTGATGGTCGGTGGTTTCGGTGCCCGCATTACTCCTCTAGCCCTTGACGAGTGATGCGCTACCCGATTTCTATTCTTCCGATCCGCTTTCAATTTCTGACTATTTCGCCCCACTGGAGCTGGCGTTTCAATCGGGAAGATAGGAGCAGTTGAGGCGGGCATCGGAGACGGTGCGATCTCTCGCTGAATTGGCTCACCCACGGTTCTACCATCGTAAGGCACCTCCGGACTTCTCTTCGATCGCGATGTAGACGGCAGTGGCTCCGCGATTACTGGTATTTCAGGCCGACGTCGTTTCACTTCATCAATGTTCGGCAAGGTAGCTGCTGGTGCACCAGGCTCCGGCCGCGCTCCGGCTGTGGAGGTTTGTGCGCTCACAGCTTGAGCGTCAGATTTCAGGATGAATGGTGTGCAGGGAAGCAGTAAGAGTAGCGAACAGATAGTAAATGCGATGAAGACACGGATTGAGAAGACGCGACGAGTGCAGCGCAAGGACATACAAGGCCTCCAAGTGAGAAATGGAACTAACCTCTACCTTACCGCTTGTGATTATTTGACTCGTCTTCGTGAGACTTCTGCGAGGAGTCACGGGAGAACGAAGAGGGGCGACGTGAGCACGCGCAAATTACCCCCTGGTCCAAGCCTGTGTCAAGGAAATTCTATGTGTACTCTCTGGCCCGCATTTTCAACTAACTTGCGAAGTTTCAGCTTCTCATAGATGGTTATTTCGGTGGTCCAGAAAGTCTTACCATTAAAGCTACAGCTGCAGCCCACTAGCACAAAACTTCTAGTCTATTCAAACTGAGATCCCCGCGACCACAGTACTACGGCAATTCTGCTCTTGGTCCTATCCGCTTGTTGGCAACCTCAAAAGGTCAATGTACCCAACAACAACATCAGACACGTTGGAACCCATATTCGCGCGGACCTCGCATAACTAATCAGGGAAACAGGAAGCCTACCGGAGAAAGGGCCGTGCTGTTTGAATGAGCGACGCCAAAAGTGAAATTGTGAAAACTGAATATACGCGTATTGTACGCGCGAGAAATTTTTACACGCTTTTTTTGAGTCGCTAAGTTGTTGAAAGGATTGGTGGCCAGGGACGGAATCGAACCGCCGACGCCGGCCTTTTCAGGGCCGCGCTCTACCAACTGAGCTACCTGGCCAATCGGGTAGGGAAAAAGACCGCGTAGTATAGGTACTTCGTCAAATCACTGTCAACTTGAGGCGCGGTCTGTAAGTTCTCAGCCCAATCGAGGCACCTAAAATTTGCAAATTTGCGGGCGGAATGATTTGCAAATTTGTCGCAGAATCCAAGACCTTTCCCATTTGTCGAATTAGTCACAAAAAGTCGTTGACTCCATTTTTGTCGGGTGTATAATTCCTGACTGTTGAGGGTGGGGCTGATGCCCAAACGTCAGCTGGTCGAAAGGCGACCCATCCAATTCAAAATTGATAGTGCCCGCCAGTGCCAGCTCGGCCGCCGATCGCGCCCCCCGCAGTCGCTACCTTCGAGCTGGCACAGCTCTTTTTAGGGGTCTTTTGGAAGCGCAGGCGGCTCGCCTGCTCAGGTCCTGATAAGGCGATGATGGGAAGATTAAGCAGGTCAGCCGCCTGCGCTCCTAAGCAAAATTTGGCTCTCTTCCTCAGCATTCTTGAGGGTTTTCGCCTCGTCCAAGGTCACTAATCGAGTGTCGTCCAACACCAACTTCCCGTCGATAATTACTGTCCGCACATCACTTGCTTGCGCTGAATAGACTAGGCCTGATACCAGATCCGCAGGCTTTGGCGCCAGGTGGAAATCGTTGAGGTTGACGACAATCACGTCGGCCCGTTTTCCCACTTCGAGGCTGCCGATTTCACTTTCCAGCCCCAACGCCGTCGCCCCATTGATCGTGGCCATTCTGAGGGCCTGAGTAGCGGCAAGAACTTCGGGACCCCGCAAGACCTTCTGCAACAACGCCGCGCTGCGCATCTCGGTAAACATGTCGAGCCGGTTGTTGCAGGCGGCTCCGTCGGCCCCGAGTGAAACGCTGATACCCCGTGCCAGGTACTCAGCAATTGGCGCTATACCCGAACCAAGCTTTAAATTCGAAGAAGGACAGTGCGCCACGTTGGTGCCGGTCTCGGCAAGGATGTTCATCTCCTCTTCGTTAACGTGCACACAGTGCGCCAACGCCACGTGACGACCGGTCAGGCCCAGTGAGTTGAGATAAGCGATGTTCGTGAGACCAGTGTCGGCTTCTACTAACGCGCATTCTGTTTTGTTTTCCGAAGCGTGGGTATGGACCATGACGCCCCGGGAGCGCGCCAGACCAGCGACCTGCTGTAACAACTCGCGCGTACAACTGACGGC
>DATFRK010000882.1:0-5295 GCA_035263325.1 Pyrinomonadaceae bacterium
CTTCATGCCACGGCCTTGCGCCGTGGTGATTCACGTTCATTGCTACAAGGAACATCGCGATCAGATCCTTCATGCCACGGCCTTGCGCCGTGGTGATTCACGTTCATTGCTTAAAATCAAGAGGCTCAAGCATTGAGCCAAGAACGTGAGACTCCACGGCACAAGGCCGTGGCATCTTAGGAAAACAGGGTTGCGCTTGTTATTTAGCCGCTAACGTGAAGTACCACGGCGCAAGGCCGTGGCATTTCAAAAGGACCGCAGCAAATGGTTTCGATCCGCCTTATCCAGCGCCGGCACTTTTTTCAACGCCGTTTCAAATGGAGCATCCGTGTACTCACCGGCGCTACGACGAATCAGGGGAAACAACATTTGCGGCGGCCATTCACCAAGTTGTTGATAACTCCACTTCCGTTCGCCAAACGCAAACGGCAAGAGAAAATCGAGCGCCTTGCGAATGCTGCGACCGTCGGCCGTCTGGAAGTGCCACAGATCTACGTGCACCGTTTCTCCGAGCCGCGCCAGCAACATCAGCCCATCGAGGTTTCCCACGCTGTAGCTCCACGCCCTGGTCCGAGCTAGTTCGAGCGGTTGCCGCCCGTCCGGCTCAACTTGCACCGCTATCCGTTTCTGCCGCGCGGTCTGCAAAGTGTTTCTCGCCAGCTCATCCTTACCAAGAAACAGGGCAAAGCTGCACAGCTGCAAATCGTAATAGGTGCCGTGATTGTTTCTAGCCGCTGCTTCTTCACGTCCATTCTTGCTCTCGAGCATCCACTGTAGAAACTTCGCAAACCATTCCTGGAGGCCGCGGTAATCATCCTTTGTCAAAGCCTTCGATCCCTGGAGCAATCCAATCGCATCGACAACATCAGTCAGACCGCGAGTTTCAATCAGCCCAATTCCGCGCCCCGTATTGATACCGGGAATGCCCTGCGCATACTGCAAATTTGGATTCATGCGCGTAGCAGGCTCGAGAAAGAACGCCCGCAACAGTTCCGTCGCCTTGGTCGCGTAAGCTTCATCGCCTTTCAGGTAGTAGGCCAGGGCCAGTGTCTCAACTGCCGCTTCCAGCTGGTCCAGGACCCGGTGATTGTTGATTTTTTCGATCTCCGGATTGCGTTCACCATCACGGCGAATGTAGGGCAAGCCATTTGGACTCTTCGGGTCAGGCCAGAAATATGGCGCCTGACTCATGTAGTCGCGCTTGTCTCCGCTGGGTGGCGTTACTGCTTTGCTGATGACAGTGAAAGGACCGCTCGCGAGCGCTTTTTGGGCGTCGCGCTCCAGTTTCTGCAGCGCTCTAGCAAACTCTTGATCTCCGTCGTGCAATCGCTCTTTCGCCTGCGCCAACTGTCTTGCATCGAGAATGAATACTCGTGGCGGCGCTGTTTGGGCAGCTGCAAAAGAGACAGACAACAGGAATGGAAGCAACGACAGTCCAAAACGTGAACACATCATGATCAGATGACTGGAAGTACTTTTGAGTTATCAGGCTTGATTCAGACGAGACATGGAGAAAGCAAACTCAGGCCTTTCCTGCGCAGGGTCTCGTTCCAAAAAGGGGGTGATATCACTGCGGTGGAGGCGATTTTGCTATCACCTCCACCGCAGTTTGTGAATCAGAAGTTGATTCTGATCGAACCCTGCATCACACGAGGAGTGCGCGCAGTGGTTGGCGTACCAAAACTTGTGCGGGTTTGTCGGACCTGCGCCGTGCAAATGTTTCCGGCAGTCGCACAGGTTTTGGTCGGGTCTGGATTGACGCTGACAATACCGAAGGTCGTGGCGGCATCGATATCATCGAAGTTTGCGCGGTTGAAAATGTTGTAAACCTCCCAGCGCAACTGGATCCCACGGTGCTCACCGATCTTGAAGTTCTTGAATAACGCCACGTCGTTATTGAAGATCGAGGGAATGCGAACGGAATTGCGCGGCGAGTTGCCGATCTGACCGAGACCGCCCGGCACCGCGAAACAACTCGTGTTGATTACAAACGCCGAGCCGGTGGGATCTGCTCCCGAAGCACCTTTGGTCGGATCGCAAGTGATATTCGGTCGAGCATTAACGGTGCCGCCGGTGAAGTCGGTGAGCATCGTGCACACGGTCGCCGAAGTCAATACTGAGCCTGGCGGACAGGTTTGCCCGGCGGTGATGGTGGCGGTGCCGGTTGTGTAACTAACAGTTATGTTCTTTGGCCGGCCTGTCGCATACGAGGTCGTTCCTGACAGTTGCCAGTTATCAAACACCGCTTTGACAAAACCGTTGTTCCATTTCTTACCGAGGCCGGGTATGTCGTAGATGTAGCCGACGGTAAAAATGTGAGTTTGATCAAAATCAGAGGGCGCGTAGTTGAAATCCTTGTACGGGCGCGGATAGGAAACGTCGGAAGAATCATCGTTGGCGAAGTCAAACGACTTCGAGTAGGTGTAGGCCACACCAAACTGAAAGCCACGGGTGTAACGACGATTTACCTGCACCTGCAGACCATGGTAGTTCGAACTACCTGAATACAAGACCAGGTTGATATCGCCGTAGCCGCGGTAAGGTCGCAGGAAATCGTTGTTTTTCGCCGCGCTAGCGGTGAATGGATCGCGATTTCCCTGGTTACAGGGAACGTTGAACTTCGCAGCAATCGTACAGTCAACGAACTTGGAAGCGTCCGGAATGGCGTTTATGTTTCGTCTCTCGCCCAGGTGCCGCCCCAGGGCGCTGACGTAACTCACTTCCACTACTGTCTTGAAGCCAATCTCCTGCTGCACACCAAAGGAGAAGTTGTAGGTCGAAGGTATCTTCGAGATCGTTTCGAGGGCACTGATGGTTACCGGGAATAGCGCCGCAGTGCTGGTCAGGTTTGTCAGGTTATCGATGTTACCGTTCAGGATCTGGAAGGTGCGTTGCTGAGGCGGATTATTTCCCAGACTGCTGGCGCCGCCAGTACCACCACCTACGCGCGGCATGTGATATAGACCGCCCATCCCGCGTAGGACGGTCTTGCCGGTACCAAAGACATCCCAGGCAAAGCCGAGGCGCGGCTCAAAATAGATCGGGTTGGTATCGCGATAAGCCTTCGGCGTATTTGGGTCGCCAGGCAAGCGCAAACCGTTCAGTGGATCGCCGGTGTTCGGAATGATCGCGCGTACAAGATTCTTGTTTAGTAACTGACCAGCAGTGGGAATCTGACCGTTGGCGATGTTTCGCGGATCAACTGCAAACTGGTTGGCGTTCGCACAGGCAGTGCCGAACGCTGGAATTCCATTTGGCTGACCGTTGCAGTAACCCACGTAAAGCAACGGTGCTTTGGCTGGATCGAACTTGGCGGGATCGAAGTTCGATCCCTGGTCATCCAATTGAAACTGTCCGGAGGTATAGCCAAAGCGCACGCCGTAGTTCAAAGTGAACCGACGCGTCATCTTCCACTGATCCTGGGCATACCATTGGAATTGATTGAGCTGCAGGTTCGTAAAAGGACGCGAGCTCTGTTCAGTGTAGGTATTGAAATTACCCAACAGGGCATTGGCGTAAGCGAAGTTGGTATTGCCGGCTGCAGTCGTGAAGCCGTTGCCGGTGCCGGTGCCAAAGTCGAGTTGCCCCGACCAGGTCCCGCCGGGCGCTTCGCGATTGAAGAGGCGTTCGAGATAGAGACCAAACTTGAAGCTGTGGTCCCCATGGGTGACGGAGATGTTGTCAGACATCGACGGCCTGATGTGATCTGCAGCAACCTCACCCCAGCGATTGAGCCAGTTAATATTCGCTGGATTACCGGCCACGCTACTCCAACCGGTGACGATTGGTACTAGATTCAGCTCGTTGTTCGCAGGGAAGAGCTGGGGCGCCGTGTAATTTAAAGTGTCTCGTCGCAAACCTTCGGCAAAACCGGTGGTAGGAATAAAACCTTCCGTGTCAGTACGCCAGCCAAAATTGAACTCGTTGACTACGCTGGAATTGAAAACGTGGACCCAGTTAGCAGAGCGGCCGTCATCCGTGTAGAGGTAATGTGAACGAATACCCCAGCGGTCAACCCCGTTTGCGCCGTTGGGCCAACCGGAAGTGGCCGTGCCCTCGTTGTCCGAGGTCCACCACTGCGCTTTGAAATAGATGTTGTCCTTCTCCGTCGGCTTCAAGTCGATGCGGAAGAGGTAGCTGTGTTTCGGTACATCAACGCTTCGTTGAAAGACGTAGCGACCCGGGTTACTGGCGATGGGAGAATTCGGCAGGGGAAAGTAGTTGAGCAGGTTCTGCATGCTCTTGTTGATCCGGCCGGTGGGAATGATGTTGCCTTGAAATTGAACGCCGGTGACTGGATCAAGCACCGTCGGTACGACGCCGGTCGAGTTTCGCGACTGGGAGAAGTTTCCAATTCGCTCAAGGGCCGTCGGCACAGTAACGAAGACTGGATCGGTGGGTGTAATCGTGTGCGGCTTCTCCAGGTTAAAGAAGAAGAATGCTTTGTTCTTGATTAAGGTTGGACCACCTTCACCAAAGCGTGGCAGTGGTAACGGACCGCCAAAGTTGAAGCCCCAGTAGTTGAAGCGGTAGAGAGCGCGCTTGAGACCAGCCTTGTTGTTGAAGAAATTGGCGGCGTTCAGGGCTTCGTTTCTGATGAAGTAATAGGCCGTGCCCGCATAATCTTTGCCGCCGCCCTTGGTGACGATATTGATCATCGCGCCGCCGTTGTTGCCGTACTCCGCACTGTAGTTGTCGCGCAAGACTTTTACTTCGCCGATCGCGTCCAGACTGGTGGTCAGGCTCAACAAGTTGCTGCCGCTCGGTTCGCTGGCGTTTAGACCATCGACCGTGGCCACTGTCGAACGCGAACGTTGACCGGAAAAGTTTGGCAAGGTTGTCCCAAACCCATTACCAACTGCCTCCACATCAGGGATGTTTGAGGTCCCCGGAATCAACCGCAGGAGTGAGGTAACGTCGCGTCCCTTGGTGGAGATGAGGTTGAGCTGGTCCGCGGTCAATCGCGCAGACAAGTCACTTGTTTCCCTTTCCACCAGTTGACCTTCACTGGTGACGCTCACCGTTTCGCTTACCTGACCCGGCTGCAGTTTGATATCGCCCAGCGCCAGATTCTCGTTCGCACTGAGGACGATTCCCTTTTGCTCGAGCGTCTGAAAACCACTTCGCTCAATCTTCAAGGAATAGTTGCCTGGCTGCAACGCCGCAAAATTGAAACGGCCATCGTTGTCAGTTGTGAGGTTGCGAGTCTGGCCAGTCTTTTCTGAGGTCAAGGAAACGGCCGCACCGGGAATAAGACCTCCGGTAGAGTCGGCAACGACACCAGAAACCGAACCG
>DATFRK010000883.1:0-5761 GCA_035263325.1 Pyrinomonadaceae bacterium
GAATGGGCATGATTGAGAGATTGCGAAAAGTAGCGCTTTGGGTTGACGATCGACTCTATATCAGCAAGATCTTCACGGCCACTGCGGGCCACACCGTGCCGCGCACCTCGGGAAGTTGGTTTTACGTCTTCGGTAGCGGAACCTTGGTCTGTTTCATGGTCCAGATCGTCACCGGAATCCTCCTCGCGTTGGTCTACGTGCCGTCAGCGGATCGGGCTTACACGAGCCTTGAATACTTGAACTATCAACAGCAGTTGGGTTGGTTTCTCCGCGGCATGCACAACTGGGGTTCAAATTTCATGGTGGCGATCATGTTGGCCCATCTTATCCAGGTCTTTCTCTTCGGCGCGTTCAAATACCCGCGCGAGATGACTTGGATTTCAGGAGTCGTACTGCTCCTCTGCACACTCGGGATGGCTTTTACCGGACAGGTCTTGCGCTTCGACCAGGACGCGTACTGGGGCCTGGGCATTGGCGCGGCTATGGCGGGCCGCGTGCCCTTGATGGGTCCGGCTATTGTTCACATGATGCTGGGCGGTCCCATCATCGCCGGCGAGACTCTTTCGCGCTTCTTCACTCTGCACGTCTTCGTCATTCCCGGCACCATCATCGCCATTGTCAGCCTACACTTAAGATTGGTGCTCACGAAAGGAATCAATGAGTACCCTGTTCCCGGTAAACTCGTCACGAAAGAGACATATATAGAGGACTACGAGGCAGGGCTTAAAAAGGACGGCGTTCCTTTCTTTCCAAAAGCGATTAGCAAGGATTTGATTTTCAGCGCTCTCGTTCTTTTCGGCATAACTTTCTGCGCCGCCTACTTCGGTCCTGAGGGTCCCCATGGCGTCCCTGATCCGACGCAAATCAATACAGCTCCGAAACCAGACTTCTTCTTCCTCTGGCTCTACGGCGTGTTGTCGTTAATGCCCGACTACATGGAAACAGTCGTAATGCTGACCGCTCCGTTCATCGTGATCGGCATTCTGTTCGCGGTGCCTTTCATCTCAAACACGGGTGAGAAAAGTCCGCGCCGCCGGCCGGTCGCCGTGTTGAGCGTGCTCTTTATCTTAATAGTGCTCGGCGCGTTCAACTATCTCGGCACGTACGCGCCCTGGTCACCAAAGATGGAAGCCTGGGCCAGTGCGGCCACCCCCACAAATTATCTGGCGGGACGGTCGCCACTCGAGCGGCAGGGCGCCCTGGTTTTCCATGCTAAGCAATGTATCAACTGCCACAGCATCGGAGGCGAGGGCGGGCTGAGAGGGCCTGGGCTCGATCATGTGGCGACGCGACTCACGTCAGATCAACTGGTGCGACAGGTGATTCAGGGTAGTGGCAACATGCCGGCTTACGGCAAGAATCTAACGCCTGCTGAAGTTGCGGCAATAGTCTCGTTCATGCAGACGCTGCACAAGCCGAACGAAGTGCCAGCGCAAGACACAACCCAACCCCAACAAAAAGCAGAGCAGAAACATAAGGACGCAGCAGTGCAAAGTGCGTTGGCCCGGAAGTGATCATATGAGCGCGAGCAGTGAAATCTTAACCTCAAGTGCCGCCTGCACAGCGAAGAGACCACCTGCGAAGGCGCTGACTCACAGCCTAAGGGCCTTCCTTGTTCTTGCGAAGCCCGAGATCACTTTCATGGTAATGATCTCTGCTGGCGTCGCGTCGCTGCTAGCCTCGGATTCATTACGAATTGTCGTACTGCTCAAAACAGTTTTCGGAACGGGTCTTTTGGCGGCCGGAGCGTCGGTGCTCAATCAATATTTTGAGCGCGACCTTGATAGCAGCATGCGACGAACAGCCAGACGACCTTTGCCGGCTGGAGAGTTACTACCAGGCCAAGCGCTTGCCTTCGGAGTTGCGCTCTCAGTCTCAGGAATGCTGTATGTACTGTTCGCGCTCAACGCGTTGACTGCTCTTCTAGGTAGCTTGACGCTAATCAGCTACCTCTTCGTCTACACGCCGTTGAAGACTAAGTCGCGACTCAGCACGTTCGTTGGTGCATTCCCCGGCGCCGCCCCGGTTTTGATAGGGTGGGCCGCTATGACAAACAGCCTCAACCTCGAGGCATTGACCCTCTACGTCATTCTTTTCCTTTGGCAGTTTCCTCACTTCTATGCCATCGGCTGGCTCTACCGAGAAGACTATGCGAGGGCGGGAATGCTCATGCTGCCCGCAGACCAAAACGATGGTAGGACCACGTCTCGATTCATATTGTTCTCCACGGAGTTGTTAATAATCGCAAGTTTGTTATTCACTTCCTTTTCTCACCACAGAAGACTCTATTTGGCGTCTGCAATAATTCTCGGGATTGGCTTTTACCTTTTCGCTTATCAGTTCTCAGTGTCTCGATCGAAGCTCGCAGCTAAAGGTCTCCTTCATGCCTCAGTGATCTATTTGCCGTTGCTCTATCTGTTCATGCTCATTGACAGGATCAACCAATGACACTTCGCAATTCTTTAGGGGCGTCCCTCCGTGGGCGCCCTTTTCGCTTAAGTGCTTGAACCACGAAAATTGGGGCGCCCAGGAGGGGCGCCCCCTAAAGAAATAACCCCAGAAGCAACCTGGGACGACGCGATGGAGACGATTTCAAACTCACTACTTGGTTCTTGGGAGCTCAATCCATCGGTGCTGGTGCCGGCCATAGTCTTGGCCGTTCTCTACGCGCGTGGGTGGCTACAGCTCCATCGACGCGCTCCGCATCGCTTCGGCTTCTCGCAGTTCACGGCGTTCGTTGCCGGCCTGGTCACTGTTGTCTTCGCACTCTGCTCGCCGCTGCACACATTTGCCGGATGGCTGCTGATCGTTCACATGATTCAACACTTGTTGCTGATGATGGTCGCACCTCCTCTAATCTTGTTGGGTGCTCCTTATTTGCCCCTTCTTTCAGGGCTTCCTCGCGATCTTTCGGTCTACGGCGTTGGGCCGTTTCTAAGGTCTCCTACCATGCGAGGCATAGCCCGTTTCGTGTCACACCCTGTCTTCTGCTGGTCAGCCTTTATCTTGACCAACATCGGTTGGCATCTTCCTGTGATGTATGAGCTTGCGCTGCGATCTCCATTTTGGCATGAGGTGGAACACGTCTCGTTTCTGAGTACAGCGCTACTCTTCTGGTGGCCGGTCATTCAACCTTACCCCTGGATCGCCCGCACTCCGCGGTGGCTGATTCTCCCTTACCTGATTCTGGCGGATTTTCAAAACACAGCGCTCTCAGCCTTCCTCGTTTTCTACGATCGCGTCGTCTACCACACTTATGCAATGATGCCGCGCATCTCCGATCTCACAGCGTTGGAAGATCAAGCGGCGGCGGGTGCCATGATGTGGGTCGTAGGCTCGGTCTTCTTCCTGATTCCGCTCGGCCTGGTTACTGTCGAACTGATGAGTTTCCGCCGCACGCGATCTGGCCGTCTGGTAAGGCCTGTCTGCGACGTTGAGTCCTATCAACACTCGTTCGCGCACGATCGAACCCGCCAACTGAGAACAAACGGCGCGACCCTCAATTAGGGGGCAAGCGGCCTGTTAATCTCTTGACCAGACTGGGACGATCACATTCAAGCTCCGTGCTGAATCTTCATAGTAGATCGTGCTTTCTGTTCCCAATCATCGCTTCTATTTCGAAAAGAGTTAGCGGGGTGTAAAATATCGGGACCCTAAAATAAGGCCCTCTAGTCTGAAGCTTCGCTTGCGGCAAAGACAATTGGAAGTATCTGGGAGCCCAGAGTCGTTCGTACCCAGAAGTTCGCTTAATTGTCGCACCACCATAAGTTGTTCGAGAGTTAATGGTGTGTAACAGACCGAAACCCTTGGAGGCATCCATCTATGGCGGTTTCTACAGCCATTGACTCTGCTTTTGACGTCGAATCGTTCATCAAAGAGTACTACGATGCATGGTCTGGAACGGACCTGGATCACATCATGTCTTACTACGCTGATGATGTGGTGCTGCAAATTCCCGGCCTGCTCATGGAGGGAAATGAAGCCGTCCGAAATCAGTTTGCTCGCCCATTTACCACTGCCTTCCCAGGCAACCGTCATTTTGTGAAGAAGCTGATTTTTGGACCAGGTGTCGTCACCGTTGAATTTAGTTTCGAAGCAGAACACAAGGGTCCATTCGCCGGCCACGCCGCGACCGGAGCTCGAATCAGTCTCCCCGGGTGTGGGGTTTATGAATACGATCCCGAGACACGGCAGATCACAGCGGGTCGTATTTACTTCGATGTCGGGACTCTACTCCAAACCATTACTGATGCGTTGGTTGATGATCGCCAAAAGTCTGAAGAGGCTCTGCGAACGAACGAACGCAATTTGAGCTTGATTACGAATGTCATTCCCACCTTTATCCACGTGTTACGCACGGATGGATCAGTGCTTTACGTGAATCAAGCTGTGCTGGGTTACACCGGTCTCACCTTAGAAGATGTGCGGAAAGATGACTATCGCGACCGCGTCTTCCACCCGGATGATGTCGAGCGCCTGAACAATGAGCGCGCGGACGCGCTCCTCTGCCCGGTCCCATTCGAAAACGAGCAACGAGTGCTCAATAAGGACGGGAAATATCGATGGTTCCTGATTCGCTACAACCCTCTGCTCGATGAACAGGGAGGCATCGATCGATGGTATGCAGCCGCGTTCGACATCGAGGATCGAAAACGGGCAGAAGACGCGCTGGTACGACAAGCAGGTGTTCGGGCTGATGTGAGCGCTGCTTTTTCCCAGCCGATCGACCTGGCGGAGATCCTGCGGGGATGCACTGAGGCTATCGTTCGTAACCTCGACGCGGCCTTCGCCCGAATCTGGACACTCAGCAAAGATGAAAACATGCTGGAGCTACAGGCGAGCGCGGGTATGTACACGCGGTTGAATGGATCGTACAGCCGAATCTCAGTTGGAGACCTGAAGGTCGGCTTGATTGCCCGGGAGAAGAAGCCTCATTTGACCAATGACGTGTTGAACGATCCACGCGTTCACGATAAAGGTTGGGCCCAGTCTAACGGAATTGTTTCGTTCGCCGGTTACCCGTTGCTTGTAGAGGATCGGCTGATCGGAGTGGTCGCGCTGTTCGGGCGCAGCACCCTTCCGGAATCCATTGTCGACACGCTCGCATCAGTTGCCGATACGATCGCGCAAGGAATCGAGCGCAAGCGGGCGGAGGAGGGGCGGCGAGCGAGCGAGCGCAACCTTGCTGCCATCATCGATACGATCCCAACAACAGCATGGACCACTCGTTCGGACGGTTACTGCGACTTCCTTAATCAGGGTTGGCTTGATTACACGGGCATGACCGCGGAAAAAGCGCAGGGCTGGGGTTGGGCAGACGCGATTCATCCGGACGACCGTCAACGACTTGTCGAAGATTGGCAATCGGGTCTGGCTTCGGGAATTCCGGTCGATACGGAGGCGCGCATTCGCCGTTTCGACAGTGCGTATCGATGGTTCCTGATCCGTGCCAATCCACTGAGGGACGAATCGGGTAACATCCTCAAATGGTATGGAACGTGCACCGATATTGAAGATCGCAAGCGCGGAGAGGAATCGCTGCGTGCGCGTGAACTCTCCTGGCGTCAGATAGTCGATAGCATTCCAGGACTCGTGGCTACGACTGGCGCTATGGGCGAGGTAGAGTTTCTCAACCGACAGACGCTGGAATATTTCGGCAGAACCCAAGAGGAGTTGAGGGATTGGGCTCTCATCGACGCCGTTCATCCTGATGACTTGCCTCATGTGATCGAGGAACGAAAGAAGTCCATCGAAACCGGAC
>DATFRK010000884.1:0-7661 GCA_035263325.1 Pyrinomonadaceae bacterium
TGCCTACCGTGTACGGTCCCTACCTCGCGAATATCAGTCGCGTTCGGATTCTGCAGAAGCGTGGTCAGCTAAATACCTCGACCGTCGGTATCAAGCTTCCCAAGGGACAGCCCCCAAACACCGGCAGGCCTGCCAGTAGGCCCACCGGCGCGCCCACCAGTACGAGCACTATTTTCCATCCCACGCAACCACCGTTTGTGCCCCAACAATTAGCGGAGCGACTGGGCAAGACTGCGGAGGAACAAAAGTTCATTGCCAACACACTGACCAGGTGTTTGAACTTCTACACTGATGGTGCGCGGCAGAAAGGGGTGCCGCTAAACGATTTGGCCCGGGCCATCAACTATTACATCGCCACGAACTACTTTGTTTATTCATTGGGAGCTGGGCCGAATCAGCCGCAGATGGATGCCACGCGCGACATGATTCGGACGAACCTGACTAATGATGAGACTTTCCAGCAGATGTCTGATCACCAAAAGCAGGAAGCCTACGAAACGTTGATCGTCCTGGCTGGTTTTGTCGACCTTGGTTACGGCACTGCCAGGAAGACCGGTGACGAAAGCACTGCAGCTCAGTTTCGTGACATGGCCAGGCAAAATCTCGAGACTTTGCTGGGTACGAAGGTGGAAAAGATGCACTTCACGAGTGAAGGTTTGGTGCTGAATTGAAATGCTAAATCTAACTTTTCCCACGCAACAACTTTTTCCTACTTATCCCACGCGTCCTGGCGCAGAGGATGATAGTGACGCGTTGTCTGCCTTCATGGACGCGTTGAATGAATTCTTTCAGCACCTATGGCAGCAACACACAACAACCAGTCGTTATTTTGCGGCCGCGGACTTCTACGTGAGCGACAGTAATCAGGACAGCATGCTGCGGACTGAATCCGCGACCGTAACGGAGCAGGCGATAGCTGCCGTGGTCAAAAACATCGTTCAGCCAGTTAAGCGCGAGTACGTCTGGGATCCGGCACAGAATCGTTGGGTGTTGTCTCTGGTTCCCCGTTAGTAGCTACCTTGTCAGCCGCAATCGTTTCATTCACACCTGATCATTATTCGGCTCTCACCGCACTCTGGAATCAAGCTTATCCGGATCTTCGTCGCACTGAACTCGAGTTGCGCCTGGCTGACCTCGCCACTGCGCCGGTAGGGCCGCGACGTTGGCTGGCTCAACGCCAGGGAACCGTCGTGGGCTTTGCGTCTTATGAAGATCTCGAAGGGGAGCTCTTCCGTCCTCACACTTATCAATTGCACCTCTTCGTTTCTCCGGAGAATCGGCGGCAGGGAATTGGCGCCAGGTTGTATGAGCAAGTCATCAGCGACATGAAGCTACTTGAGCCGGAGTTGGTGCGCTGCTGGGTCTTGCAGGTAAACGAAGATAGTGTGAGGTTCCTGGGGCGCCGGGGATTCAGCGAAGAGATGCGGACTTTTCACTCTTCGTTGGACACCGGGCAGTTTGATCTCAAACGACTGGAGAGATACGTTGGCAGATTAGAGAAATACGGTTACGAGTTTCGGACTTTTGTTGATCTCGCGGCAGACCCGGAACGAAATCGCAAGACATATGAAGTTTATCGTGAGGTCATGAACGACATTCCGTCGCCTGAACCACCGCAGCTCCCCAGTCTCGCAGAATATGAGGAGCGAATAGCAAAGTCGCCAGAGTTTTTCCGCGCGCAGTTCATTGCGTTGCACCACGGTGAGTATGTGGGTTTGTGTATCTTGTTGCCCAAAGGTAGAGATCGTCGGGAACTGTATGCCGATACATTAGGGGTGACGCGCAGTTTTCGCGGTCGAGGTATTGCGCAGGCCCTGTCGTATTCGGGAATCGATTTTGCGAAGCGGAATGGATATATGCGTATCTCCGCAGACAGTTTTGTGGAGAATCGAAAGATTCTCAGTCTGTTGGAGAACCTGGGATTTGCTGATGCCAGGGTTTGGACGCTCTTCGCGAAGAGTTTTTAGCTGTGTTACTCAAGTCTGGTAGGAAACTCTCCAAAAGAGATGCCGATAATTAGTATGTGAACTAGACCTTTGTTGAGTGTGTTCATGGTAAGCACATTAGCTGGCGGAAAGGACCTCCTGAGATGTCTAATGTCATCACCGGAGTCACAGATTCAGTCGCCCGAGAATTGAACTGGGCTCTCCTGCCCCAACACGACGCGACCACAATCCTCGATGACACTCCTGACAGCGATACCAATTCACTCCCCGGCAACTTCAACTTGAGTGACGCCTACGCCGCGCGCATGGGAAGTGATCTGCTGCCGCCAGATCTGTTAACCATTCTGGGTCGCGATGACGTTCAACTCGCAGGGGCGGCCACCGGGCGTGGCCAGGTATGTCGCGCTGTAGAAAAACCTGATACCACGTACGATGGTCTGTTTGTTGGAGCTGCTGGTCAAACCTTTCCGGCAAATACGCCGTTGAATCAAATTCCGGGTGTCACCCCAGGTGACGGTCGCCAGCCCAATGAAACGATCATCTATGTCAATGGCATCAACACGACCAAAGATGGCCAGGCAGCCAGCCTGCAAGCAATTGCAGATCGTACTGGCGCCCGGGTAATCGGCATCCACAATGCCACTGAAGGAATAGTCACAGACCTTGGTCAATGCATTACCGACAAGCTGGACAAAGGTAAGAATCCCGCTGTCGATACGTTGGCCGACACGGTTTATAACGAAATCAAGGCGGGCCGTTCAGTCCATCTGTTGGCGCACAGCCAGGGAGGATTGATAACTAGTCGCGCCCTCACTCACGTCTATCAGCGGTTGAGAATTGAGGATGGCCTGAGCCGCACTCAAGCCGAGCGGAAACTGGGACTAGTGAAAGTGGAAACTTTCGGAGCCGCAGCCGGGCACTATCCTGACGGTCCACAGTACGTGCACTACATCAATCGTGACGATCCCGTTCCCTCCCTGTTTGGCCTGGGGTGGGATATCGACAAGCTCAATCCCACGCTCCACCCTGGTCGCGGCGCGGTGATTCACTGGTTCACTGACATCCATTTGAATCCCATCGCCAGTCATTCTTTCGAGGACGTCTATCTACCACGCCGTGTCCCTTTCGATCAGGCCCGGCGAGGCAATTTTGATAGATGAATAACGAAATTTGGATCTGAACCTATCCACCAACTGTCGAGACTGTTACAAATCAGATATCACCCGACTGAAGTTGGTGTTTCTGATTTGTGACACTGTCTCTGCCGTCGGTGGTATTTTTTGACTTTTGAGGCACTCTAAGGCGATGACGCGTGAAGAGGCAAACAGAATGGTGCAAGCGTTCTTCCGCGCCCATGCGGTTGAGAGTCCGGGCTTGAACGAAAACAACCTGGGCGGCGCTGCTGTTGGCGATTCACAAATTTATTTCGAATATGAACCTCTCAAGCAGTCCTTGAAGTGCAGTGCGTTGGTTTACAGATTCCAAGCAGAGCCGAGACCGGGTGTGATCGAAGGTTTCAAGGCGGCTGAGTCGGATACTGGTGGCGGGAAAGTTGACTACGAACCGGAAAATAAAGGGCTCTATCTCAGCCACGACTACTCTGAGACCGTGACTGATGAGCAGTTTGTCGCTGATCTCGAAAGTTTAATGAAGGCGAGTAAAGTCTACGGGGGTGACGTTCTAGATCGTCTGGCGGCAAAAGTTTTGGCAGAGGAGCGTTCCTGTTTCTAAAGCTTCACCCAATCGACAATTGGCACTCGGCAATCGGCAATCAACAATGTCAGTACGCTTGAGTAAACGTGCGCAGTAGATACTGAAACATCTTGTACGTTTCGTCGAAGTAGTGAATGTACTGGTCCTTCAATAACTGAAGCGACACCAGTATCACCAAAACTCCAACTATCATCTTGACGGGAAGACCGAGGAAGAAAACATTGATCTGCGGCGCGGCGCGGTTGATTAGACCAAAGAAGATATCCGTCAACAGCAACGCGATCATCGCCGGAGCCGCCAACTGCACTCCGATGGCCAGCACGCCCGCGCTTAGCGCTGTGATCGAAGCAGCCACTGGTGTCCAACCGGCAGTGAAATGTGGAAACTTGATAGCCGGGATCAGCTCAAAACTATGTAACAGGGCGCCAATAAAGACGCGATGTGCGCCAATAGCAAAGAAAAGCACGATGGCAAACTGCAGATTGAACTGACCGAGGGCGGAAACCTGGGTCTGCAACTGTGGCGCAAAGACCTCACCTAACATTGCTCCACGCTGAAAATCAACAATCCGGCCGGCCACCTGAATACCTTCAAACACCAGGGAAACGACAAAGCCGAGCGTGAAGCCAACCAGCGCTTCCTTCGCCAACAACGCAATGAAACCCAACGCGCTAAAGGGAAGAGCTCGCCCTCCAGGTGGCAGTCCGGTGGCGAGCGATGGATAGACAATGATTACAAAGGCTGCGGCAGTTGCCACCTTTACTCGAGCCGAGACAGCCGTTCCGCCGAAGAATGGGGCTACCACCATGAACGAAAGCAAACGAGCGAACGCCAGGCCTACAAGCACCATGAAGGCTTGAGGACTCTGGCCTATCTCGAAGGTCCGCAAAACGGTCTCGAGCAGTGCGAGAAACTCATCCATGGCTGGCGGTGGATCAGATGCCGCGGCCGACCCTGAGCATCAAATCAAAAGCGTGGTTAGCAAATTCAATCAGCCTGCCCAGCATCCAGTTGGCGCTCAACATCAAGGCCAGCAGGGTCGCGATGATTTTAGGGACAAAGGTTAGTGTTTGTTCCTGCACCTGAGTTAATGCCTGCAACAAACTAACGATCAATCCCACAATTAGACTGGCGAGCAGCGGCGGCAGCGAAAGTAAGAAGATCAGCCACAGAGCTTCGGAGGCAAGATGGATGTATTCGTTCATAATTCCTCCTAGGCGTAGCTCAGCACCAAATTCTTGATCAGCAACACCCAACCATTCACGAGCACGAACAGCAGCAACTTAAACGGCAAGGAGATCATTACTGGCGACAACATGAACATACCCATCGCCTGCAGGATGTTGGCCACCACCATGTCGATAATCAGAAAAGGGATGAAGAGAAAGAAACCAATCTTGAACGCTTCTGCTAGTTGACTGGTCACAAACGCCGGAATGATCACGCGGAAATCTTCGGGTGTGATGGTCGCCGGGTCATTGCCGTTACGCACGGCCATTGATTGCGACAAGTCAAAAAACATCTTGCGGTCCCGTTCCTCGGCGTAGCGTCTGAGAAAGAGACGCAATGGTTCGCGTCCCCGTTTGGCCGCCTCAAAGATCTCGCGCACTGAGGGCTCAGAAAAGATCGCGTTGGTCGAGGCCACCTGGCCAGCTTCGGCATACATCTTTTCCACGACCGGCGCCATGATGAAGATCGTCAAGATTAAGGAGATGCCGGTTATTACCTGGTTGGGTGGGACCTGTTGCGTGCCGAGGGCATTGCGCAGAATCGATAACACGACCGAGATCTTCACGAACGACGTCAGCATGATGAGCGCAAATGGAGCGAGGGCCAGTGCCCCCAGGATGATCACCAACACCACGGGATTGGCGGTGCCGGTACTACCAACCTGTTGTTGTGCTGCAGCCGTCGTGCTCGTGCCGAGAGCCAACATCAACCCGGTGGAAAGAAGGAATGCTTGCTTCACCGCAACCTCCATTGGAGTGCGAGGACTTCTTTGGAGTGCGGCGACTCGTCGCCGCTTTGTAATCGCAACTCGAAGGTGGCGCGATCCCAAAGCGGCGACGAGTCGCCGCACTCCATGGTTTACCGCCGTTTGTTTACGCGTGCGAGCACATCGGAGAAGGTTGTTTGCACTGCTGCCCTGGCGTTCTCAAGCGGCGAATTCGATCGTGCGGAAGTGGCCGCGGCCTGACGGGCAGCGATCTCAGCCTGAGCCTTTTCCGGATCTAGTTCGCTGATCAGATTCATGCCTGTCTCGGATGAACCAAGTAGCAGCCAACGACCCGTGACCTCAACCACGTACAAGCTGCGTTTTTGATCGACGGGTACACGATCAACCACGCGAACCATGCTTTTCGAATTGCTGGCCACATTCACCCGCGGCAGCACATACCTGAGCAGCACGTACGCCAGCAGACAAACAAAGCCGAGCGCGACGATTGTTTGTAGAAATGTCCAAAGCAAACTGCTACCGCTTTGAAACTGCTCCGGCTTGATCTCGTCTGCTTGCCAGATCATGGTGGCCCATAATCCTTTGCTGAGACCGTGGTCCAATAGAACTAGTTGCATAACTATTCAAGCCTCAACCGAGTACCTGGGTGATCCGGACGCCCAGCCGTCCCTCGAGGTCGACCAACTCACCGCGCGCCACCCGTCGTTCATCCACCAACAAATCAACGGGGTCCGTTGGGTTACAACCGAGGTCCAGGATCTGGTTAGTTCTCAACCGTACTAATTCGTCAAGCCGGAGACGCCTGGCGGCAAGCTCAACTCGCACAGTCAGCATTACGTTATCAATCTGATTTGCTTCCCCTGTTGGTTCAGCGGGCTCAATTTCTTCAGGCATTGGTGACCTTCCTGCGAATCGACTGGCAGCTTCAAACTTCAATGAATTCACTCTCAACTGCAAACAAACACTGGTTGCGAATTCATCGCGAGGAGAAATGCGAGAACCTTCATTTATTAGCTCACCTGTAATGAGACTCTCTTCGCCCGCGCCAACTCTGACTACAATTGGACCAACGAAGGCGCCAGCGCGCCGGCGCAGTGACTGTCGTTCAAGGGCCATGACATCGCCCGGTTCAAGTTGCGCAAAATCTTCAAGAGCGAGATCCGTGTTGCCCACGAGAACTGAAAGGCTGACGTCTGGCACAACGTCCGCATAGCGCCGAGCCTGATCTTCTTCGTTCAGCAAACTTCGCTGAGCTGTATCAAGCTGTGGTAGCGACTCGCCGCTCAAGTGCGCCTGAACCACACCGGTTGTATTGCCGAGGTCAACCCGCAGCGAAACGACAAGACCGCGCGAGGCGGAGGTTGCCCTGACCCTGGGCGGGAGTTCGCTCACACTGCGCAAACGCAGCAGCGGCTCGGCCAGTTGCCGATTAACTTCATTCGTTAGATTCAGACACAGGAATTCGACAACTGCCAGCTCAGCGGTTGTCAATGAACGTAGACTATTTGGGGGTTCGCCCGCACCGCCAAGCACACGGTCAATAATCATGACGCAAAAGTGCGGGTCGAGAGCCAAAGTTAGGACTGTGTTACCTGGCTCGCTGGTGAAGCTCAAGTAGACAGCATCTCCGCCTGACAGATCGGCGGAGAGGTCCGTCTCGCGTACGTCGACCAGGTGAAAGACGATCTGATCAGCCGGAGTGTTTGAGAAGCGAGAAAGAATGTTGGTGCTGGCCTGCTCGAGATCTCTGTAAAACCAGGTCGGCAGGGCGGCGATCGCTGCTGAAGCTTGTAACTCAGTCGCTGTCACTCGAGGCAGGTGAGTGATCCAACTCACTTCGTCAGAGCTAACTGTCCCTGTGTCAGCGGCAGTGGCGGCCGCAGTTCCGGCACCAAAGCTTCGGTCGCTAAACAGATCGACAGCAAAGGGATCGGAGACTCCCTCGTCCACGCTCAAGGCTGAATCTTCAATTGTCGGTTTGTAATCCACTTTCATGCCAACTCTGTGATGAGCCAACCCGAAGATCAGGCACGATAGGTGGCGCC
>DATFRK010000885.1:0-3368 GCA_035263325.1 Pyrinomonadaceae bacterium
GGCTATTTGAACGACATTAGGGGACGACACATTACCCGCGATGACGTAATCAATGCCATTAAGAGCGCCAGGGCCGGCAGCGTGGACGAAGGCGCGGTTGGAGCAGGTACCGGTACAGTCGATTTCGGCTTCAAGGGTGGCATCGGCACTGCATCCCGCAGATTACCGTCAACGCTAGGCGGATTCACGGTCGGAGTCCTGGTTCAGACCAATTTCGGCGGCGTTTTAACGATTAATGGGGCGCCGGTTGGTCAGGAACTGGGTCGCTACTACCTTAAGGACGAACTCAGCCCCAAGGCAGCAGAAACCCCTGGAAAGCCCGACAACAAAGAGACCGATGCTGATGGCTCGGTAATTATTGTGATCGCGACCGACGCTCCCTTGGATGCGCGAAACCTCCGCCGCCTGGCTGTGAGAGCGATTATGGGCCTGGCCCGGACCGGCGCGGCTGGAAGCAATGGCAGCGGCGACTATGCAATCGCCTTCTCTACTGCTCCTGAACTTCGGATTCGACCGACGGGCCAGAATGAAGGAAGTAAGCCTCGTGATCTCAAGCTCCTGACAAACGACGCAGTCTCGCCCCTCTTCCTGGCGGTGATTGAAGCGACCGAAGAGGCGATTTACAACTCACTGTTTAGGGCCACCACTACCAAGGGCCGGGGCCACACGGTCGAAGAGTTGCCGGTGGACCGTACGCTCGAAATCCTACACCGCCATGGCCTAATTTCAGTCGCCCAATAGGGCCAGTATCACGACAACTTCACGGTGGTCTAACCTTTTCAATTTTCTTCCCAAAGTAGTTTGACACGGTATTTGTCGCTACATAGAATTCACCTGTTCCGACAAAGCTGGTTAGACCGGAAGGGAGTTAAAGACAGTGACAACGAAACTGAATATTCGTGTCAATCGAAAGTCACCGGAATCTATGACTCGGCAGATTCGCGAGCAGTTGAATGCGCGTATTGAAGCGGGCGTTTTGGCTGCGGGAGCTTTGCTTCCGAGTGAACGTGAGTTGGCAGAAACATTGGACGTGGCGCGGAACGTGGTCCGTGGCGCCTACGAACAATTGATGGCTGCCGGTAAGCTGCGTAGCGAGGGCCGCAAAGGACGGACAGTTCGAGGTGGCGGTGGCAAGAAGAAAACGAGTAAGAGTTCGAAGACGACGAAAGCGCGAAAGAAGTAATTCCCCCTCGTTCGCGCAAACCATCCCCCGCATTAATCGTCCCAAAAAAAACTGAAATTCGGTTCACCCTGTCGCTAGTGGAGCCTCGCTACCGAGGGCGATAATCTCGTCCCTTATCGCTTTTCGCTCCGCTAACAGTCGTACAAAGAATCTTCTCCGTACGAGAAAGAAGGCGAGCGCCCTGACTCCGCCCAGCGATCTGTCCAACTCCTCAAAGAAGAGAATCGCTACATACCCGCAAAGCGGTAGCAGTACTAGAGATATAACCGCCGCCAAGAATCCAAGCCAAAGATAAAGAACCACTGCAAGTACCAGCCAGGTAAGCGGGAAAAGAAGCATTGCGGAAATGATCTTGATGGTCGAGATGACATCCTCGGAATTGCGTGAGAGCTTCGTCGCCAGGTAACCGCCCAGGCGATAGGCAGGGTAATGAACCAGGGTACCGAGCGCCGCTGGTCCCATCATCAAACCAAATAAGACCGCCCGGGTCGTGAGCTGAACAAAGACAGCTCCAGTGGATGTGGGAGGGGAAAATTCTTCCGGGTCCACTCCGGCCTGTCTTAACTCTTCTTCAAAGCGGATCATTCTCACTTCAAGTTTGCGCAAACGTTCCGGATGGTTTTGCTCCAGGATGGCATAGGCTTTGACGAATCGTTGTTGCAGTTGCAGTTCACTTGCCAGACTGTCGTCTGCACCATCAAGGGCTTCAGCGGAAAAGATTCTCTCCGCGCGAGCGATTGAGTTGAGTGCTTCCTCGTGTTGCGCGTCGAGGATCACCGTCCGTAGTGCTTGTTCAATCCTGGCTGAGAGCTCGCGGGCGGCAGGACGTGGCGGAGTTCCATCAGCCTCAAGTTCCACCCGTTGTACCGCGATCGATTTACCGAAATAAAGTAGCGCTGAACTTCTGAACCGTGTTTTGGCAGTGTAGTAAAGACCAGCCGGGACAATTTCGAGTTGACTGACTTCACCAGTGGAGATCGCTGCCAATGAAATACGAGCAGCACCGGTCTTGATCGGTTGGAGTCCGGGGGCGTTATGCGAGACGCCTTCGGGACAGATACCGATCGTACCGCCCCGGGCCAGGAGTTTCCGCGCGGCGATGAATGTTTCCTGGTTCTTTGAGACATCTTCCCCTTCGTCCTGGCGTCGATAAACGGGCAGTGAATCGAGCGCTCTAACTAGATAGCCGATGACTGGCATCCTAAAGAGCGGGGCCTTAGCCAGGAAGGAAACTTCTCGGGGGGTCAGGCAGAGAAGAAATACTGGATCGACGAGGGCGTTGGGGTGATTTAGAACGAAGATGACTGGTGTGGTGACGGGAACGTTCTCCAACCCGACAACTTCAATTCGCTTGAAATAGATTCTGAGTGCGAAGCGGAGGAGAGCAGTGATGATGCGCCGGATCATTCTCCGCAAATGTCGAACGTCAGACTGGGAAAAGTCAACAAAAAAGAGTTTCTCGGTAGATACCACAGGCCTCAGACTGTGGTACTTCAAATTCAGCCTAACCTTGCTCGTGAACTCACCAGTAGCTACCACCGGCTTAAGCCTGTGGTGTTTCAGTTTCAACCTACTCGAGCATTCCCGAATGTAGGTAAAAATTGAAACTCCACGGGCTAAAGCCCGTTGGTATCTAAACAGTGAGGGCCACGAGAACTAGGTAGAAACTGAAGCTCCACAGGCTCAAGCCTGTGGTATCCAGCGTTGCGCCAACGTGCGCGAGTGGTCGTTTAATGCAATAATACGGCTGCTTTCCCACTCGAATCACAATCTTTAACTGTTAAAGGAATTCCCATGAAGCGATTGTTCGTTTGTCTGTCTGTTCTCGTATTGGCCTTGACCTCGGTCGCCACAGCCCAGAACCGCACTTATTCGGTCGAGGATCTGATGAAAGTACGTCGGGTCGGAGATCCCCAAATCTCTCCCGACGGTAGGCAAGTTGCTTTCACTATCGGCGATGTAAATCTCGACGCGAATCGAGTGGTGACCCACATCTACTTAACGTCGATCGATGGCGGCGAAACAAAACAACTGACAAACGGAGATCGCTCTTGTAGCAGTCCGCGCTGGTCACCCGACGGGAAGAAAATTGCCTACACCACCGGCAGTCAAGTTTGGACAATGGATACTGACGGGGAAAACAAAGAGCAGGTGACGAAGCTCTCCACCGGCGCTGCCGCCCCGG
>DATFRK010000886.1:0-5224 GCA_035263325.1 Pyrinomonadaceae bacterium
CGAGGAGAGTAGCTTTACCGCCACCGGACGATTCAGTCGTGGATCATGAGCCAGGAACACCTTGCCCATCCCACCAGCTCCGAGTAGTTTCACCACCTGGTATGGGCCAATACTATTTGGCCCGACGCTAATCTCGTTAGACAGCAACCGAGTGGCTTCCTCAACCAATGGCCCACCGATAAAACTTTCCGGCACCACATGAGCCAGCAGCGATTCCACCTCGTCGCGCAACTGGTGATCCCCATCGCAAGCCTGGGCAAGAAACACCGGCCTTTCGTCGACGTCGAGTTCGAGCGCCGCCGCGAAGATGCGATCAATTTCTTTCCAGCGTTGCGGAGTTGTCATGACTGACTGTGGCTAACTTCCATTCCCTATTGGGAGAAGCCAACGCGCCGCATCAGATCCTGAAAACGCGGATCATTGCGCAAGTTATTCCAGTTCGGTTCGACTTTCAGAAACGTCATTTTCGGGTCTCGTTGTTCCAGCCCGTGCTCTAGCCAGGCCAGCGCCTGGTCGCGATCGCCCAGTCCGTTGTACACCATCGCAATGTGATACGGCGGTACAAAATGCTCTTTTGACCGCTTCAGCAGGGCATCGAGAACGGCCTGTGCTTCATCGCGTTTGTCCGACTTCGCCAGGGCGTAGCCTTCGAAGGCAACCGAAATGGTTTGCTCACTTCCGAGCTCTCTTGCGCGACGCGCTTCAGTGATGGCCTCGGCAAACATTCCTTTATTGATATAAGCGCTCGCAGCAAATGCATGAGGAAACCAAAAGTCCGGAGCGAGTTCAAAAGTGTCGCGCAATCTGGCCAATGCCTCATCTGGTTTCCCCGCATAATTCAGAAATTGACCTTCTAAGGTACTGAGAAACGGAGAAAATGGATCAAGCTCTCGGCCGCGTTTTATTTCCGCGAGCGCTTCGGTAGCCCGTCCCGTGTTAGAACAGAGATGCCCGTAAAACAGGTGTGTGTCTGCGCTATTTGGATTGAGTTCTAAAGCTCTTTTGTATTGATTTTCCGCTTCATTCCAATTCCAGTCATACCAAAACAGCGCGATGCCTAGAGCGGCATGTGCTTCGGGGAGGGTCTCGTCGAGTTCGATCGCCTTCTGGGCCGCCAGTTTCGCCTTGGGAAGAAAGTCGTTGGGAGCCATCTCGGCACTAAGTACAAGCGAGCGATATCCGTCACCGAGTCCGGCGTAAGCAAGGGCATAATTCGGGTCAATCTGAATCGCCTGTTGAAAATAGGAAACGCCTTTTTCGATTTCCGGCGGCGTCAACTTAAGAATGTTGAAACGGCCCTTCAGATAAAGCTGATAGGCTTCGGGATTAGCCGGGTAGTTCTTCGCTACTTTCTGCTCATCAGCGCCCGATAGTTTCACTCGCAATTTGTTTGAAACATCGAGCGCGATCTCTTTTTGTAGCGCCACGATGTCTGCCAACTTTCGATTGTATTCCTCGCCCCAAACCTGATTTCCCGTCCGCGCATCAACCAATGACAGATACAACGTCAAGTCGTTACCCCGTTGCACAACCCTCCCGTTCAGAATTGCTTGCACGGATAACTCGGAGGCGATGCGTTGCGGCTCTGCTTCCTTTCCTTTGTATCGGAAAATTGAACTGCGCGCTTTGACTGCCAGGTGTGGCAGTTGTGACAGGCTATTGATGAGCGAGTCAGTCATGCCATCCGACAAATATTCGACGTCGCCGTTGCCGCTTTCGTTGGTAAACGGCATGACAGCGATGGATTCAATTGGTTGACTCCTGGTCGATAAAAGATAACGGTAGGCAAAGACGGCAGCGGCAGCGATGAACATGAGCAAAACCACCGCCACGTACTTGTGTTGTTTGATACCAGAGGTGATGTATTCCGCGTTTGGGACCTTCAGCCCAACCGGCACCGTACTCTCGGCAGGCACATTCTCGTCCGTGCTGTTTGTCGAGCCGCTGGTAGCGCTTGTTGAGGGTGCTACTGAGCGATCAATGTCGCTCGGACCCTGCATTGCTTGGATTAATTCTTCGAGATCGTTCGCGGTATCAACAATCGTCTGGTATCGCTTCTCTGGCTCTTTCGCCAGACACTTGCGAATGACCCGCTGCAATTCGGGTGACGCCGCAGGGTTAAGGTCGATGATGGACGGCGCTGGCTCGTAAATGATCTTGTGCAGGATGTCCCTGGCAGACTCTCCAGTGAAGGGTTTGCGGCCAGTGGCTACTTCGTACAGGATGCAGCCGAAAGAGAATATGTCTGAGCGCTGGTCAACACTTTTCGCTTGCGCCTGCTCGGGAGACATATAACCGACGGTGCCCATCGCGACGCCCGGGCTAGAAAGCTCCAGTGGCATCAACACGGTGGCCATCCCGCTCGCCGCTGGCTCTTCCGCGCCGGACTTCTGTCTCGTTGTATCGAGCAGCTTGGCCAGGCCGAAATCAAGAATCTTGGCGTGCCCGTCGCGGGTAATCATGACGTTTTCGGGTTTCAAATCACGATGGACAATTCCGCTGGCGTGGGCTTTCGCCAACCCCTGGGCTACCTGGAGCAAATACTTGAGCAATACCTTGAGTTCGCTTCCTTCTCGAAACTTTTTCCCCAATGTATCGCCATCGACAAATTCCATCGCGATGAAGTGAGTCGACTGATCCTCACCAATCTCATAGATGTGCGCTATGTTCGGATGATTTAGTGCTGCCGCGGCCTGCGCTTCCAGAACAAAGCGGCGCGTCCTTTCCTTTTCACTCGCGTTGTAATTTGAGAGCAGCTTGATTGCCACCGGACGATTCAATTTCTCATCCAGGCCGAGGTAAACACGACCCATTCCCCCCACTCCGAGTGATCTGATAATCCGGTAGTGACCGATGCGGTCGCTGGTGAGCTGTCCGGCCTTCAGCTCCAGCAAGCGCGTGGCTTCGTTGACGGCATGAGCCCCGAACATACTTTCTTGAACATGGTGAGCCAGCAGCGATTCAACTTCTTTCCGCAATTCTTCATCAGTCTTGCAAGCCTCGTCGAGAAAGGCCGACCGCTCGGCAGGGGCGCACTCGAGCGCGGCCGCGAGGACTCGATCAATTTCTTTCCAGCGCTGCGGATCCATAGCAGTCAATCGCGACTGAGCTCGCGATGCAGAAAAGCTTTGGCGCGTACCCACTCACGCCTGACTGTTTCAGTGGAAACACCCAAGACTGTGGCCGTCTCTTCTACACTCAAGCCGCCAAAGTAGCGCAGTTCCACCATTTTGCTCTTGCGCTCGTCGACTTTCGCCAGCGTTAGCAACGCGTCGTCGAGAGCTACTAATTCAGCAGCCCGTTCATCGCTGACGACTGCCACGTCTTCCAGGGAGATTGTCTTGCCGCCGCCGTGTTGTGGGCCGAGATGTCTACGGGCATGGTCAATCAGAATACGCCGCATGATCTGCGCGGCGATGCCAAAGAAATGAGCTCGATTTTGCCAATCTACTTTCTGATCGATGAGTTTTAAGTAGGCTTCATTAACAAGCGCGGTTGTCTGCAGGGTGTGATCCGAGCGTTCGCGGTTCATGTAGCGGTGAGCCAACTGGTGCAGCTCAACCTCAACCAAAGGCAACAGTTTGTTAAGCGCTGTCGGATCGCCGTCGCTCCAGGCCACGAGCAATTGTGTTACTTCCTGTGAGGACGTTGACATAACCTGATTCATTTCAGTTCCGGAATAAGACTCGTGGTCCCTCAGAGACAAGCTGGGATTGTACCTGCCCCGCCCCTTCGCTGCCAGTTTTGCTAGAAAACAAATATTCGCTGGGTTGCCAGTGTCGCGCGCCCTAACGCTGCGCCAGGAAAAGGTAGAAATTTCACACTGACCTGCGGTCCGAAATCTTTCGCCCGTCGTGTGGGTTTTCCCCTGTGAGTCTCGCGTTAGTACGTGAAGGGAAAGCTCTGAATCGGGCCGTAGTTCATGGAAGTGACTTGGAGCAAACCAACAAACCAATCCCTTCAATCGCAAATTTTGGAAAGGGACCCAAATGTTTAAGCACCTCATCACAAACCCGCACAAATGGACCACCCGCTTACTCTTCGCTATCGGTCTGGCGGGTTGTCTGACCTGGCCGATGTTCTGGCGCTCTCTTCAAACTGGGCCACAAGATCATGCTGCCAACAAGAGTCCCGCGGAGGCACAGGACCATCAAAGCGAAGGCAATCGGCAAGTGGGCGTGCCGCTTCAGATCCAGGGGGCGGAGGCACTTAAGTATCTGGAGCAGGCGGGTGAAGGAATGTCGCTTAACGCAGCGCTGACGGCAGCGCGTTACTCGATCAACAAGGTGGACCGAGGATCACCTCAAGGAGACTCCGCTACTTACGAGTCGTTAAATCCGGCGCAATCGTTGAATGCACAGTTCTCGGCCCGTGGTGTGCGCGTGCAATCGACCACCCGTGGAAACTGGCAAGTCAATTTGCGCCTCAAGAGTTACGGATATGGCAAAGATCTTCCGCCCCTAATTTCCGGAGATATGCGAGCGGAGGGTAATCGCATCGAGATCAGCAAGCATGCCGAAGGATCTTCTGAAGCTCCCACTCTGACGGAATGGTATGAGAATAGATCCGATGGGTTAGAACAGGGATTCACTGTCTCGGCTCAACCAAAGTCTACGCGAGCTGGACGCAGCCGAACCAAACTTCAACTGTCGCTGGAGTTAACTGGAGACTTGCAGGGTGAACTAGCCACAGATCGAAAGTCGATACGGTTGAAGAATGCAGGCGGCGAACACGTTGCGAGTTACAGCCACCTGGCGGCGTGGGACGCACATGGCCTCGAGTTGCCGGCGCAGTTTCACCTGCAAGGTCGCGAAGTAAACCTTGAAGTCGATGACGCGGGTGCAACCTATCCCCTCACTATTGACCCGACCTTTCAGCAGGAGATCTTGCTTACCGCAACTAGCGGTGGTCCAGTAACGAATTTCTTCGGCTCAGAGGTCGCCATTAGTGGCTCAACGGCCGTTGTTGCCGACAAATCTCAAATCAATCCAGGCCTTGGTCTGCGCAATGGCGCCGTTTATGTCTTTGTCCGCAATGGCGCGACCTGGACACAGCAACAAAAATTGATACCGGACATAGCCGATCCAGGCCCCGGTCTCGGGCTTACTTTCGGTTTCTCCGTCGCCATCAGCGGCAATACGATTATTGTCGGAGCCGTCGGAAGCGACCAGAACAGACCACCCTTCACCCAACACGGGCATGCTTTCATCTTTATTCGCGAAGG
>DATFRK010000887.1:0-14222 GCA_035263325.1 Pyrinomonadaceae bacterium
CTCAGAGGAATGGAAGTGCGCGCGTCTTACACCTACACCAACAGTGATCGGCTCGTGACTTCACAGGGACTAGCGCCTGAATACGTCATTCCCCGGCATTTGTTTGGTCTAACCTTTGTGCAGCGGTATCGCGCCCTTTTATTTAGTTTCGATCTGAACCGGACCGGGTCCTACCTGGCGCCAGTTTTTGAAAATGACTTTCCCTTTCGGACGGCGGAGTTGACGTTCAGCGGCTACACCAAAGCTGATTTGTTTGCCAGTTACGAACGTGGGGTATCAGAGAAAGTACGCCTGGTGCTCTATGGTGGTCTTGACAACTTATTCCACCAGACGATTTATGAGAATGGTTTCCTTGCACCGCGAACAGTCGCGCGGGGAGGCATTAACTTGAAGTTCTAAAGAGGTTCAGGTTGCAAGATTCACTGTTCGCGGGCGCGTGTGCGTCGACTTACCGAACACGATCTTGCAACCTGAAAGCGAACTTTTTAGGAAGGCTTAGTAAACAAGCCGCCAGCGAGCAAAACGACCCCCAGTAGAATGTGAATGCCATGGTCCACTTGGCCCAGGTGTAAGGGACCAACCATCCACATGTGGTCTGGGGCCTGCCCGAGGGCCATCCCCAGGATTCCGAGAGCGAGGTACACAACTCCGAACACAAGCGAAAAGGCCTTGGCGCCTGATAACGCTCCGGCAAAGCCAAAGTAGAGAGCGATAACACCAGAAACAATGTGTACTACGTTGTGTGGTGGCGTTAGGTGGGCCCCCAAAAGACCAGGTGCGGCGAACCCGCACACTCCAACTAGCAAGAAAACGACCCCAAGAATCTTGCAAACAGTCTTTGCCATGATGTGTCGTTGGCTCCTCTAGGAAAAGGTAAAGAACTTACGGCTGCCTAGATGAGATAAGCCTGGCATCCGCGTTTACTGACTTTCGAGGTGGTCACGTTAAATTGCGGCGCATGTATATCAGAGAGGCAAGGCGGTTGCAAAGTTTTTTCGGCGAAAAACGCACGATTGGCCAACGATTAAGGAACGCCTTTGCCGGTGCTATACTGATGGCCTCAATCGCAGGTTCTCCAGGGAGTCAGCCAATGAGTTTTAAGACGAAGAGAAGCTTTTCCCTTTTGCGTCGATTCCTCCTGTTGCTTACCAGTCTGTTCTGCCTCGTTTCTGCGGTCCAGGCCTTCACAATTGTCATGCGAGATGGGCGGCGAGTTGAGATTCCAGACCAGTTTTCCGTCGGCGAGGCCACGCTGACTTACGAAGTTTCGCCCGGAATTCAGGTGACGGTTCAATTAGCGGCGATCGATATCGCAGCCACTGAGCGAGAAAACAAGGAGCCGGCCGGATCGTTTCGGGCCCGAGTCTTAAAATCCGCACCCGAGTTCCCCGCACAGAATGTCCCTGCGACGCGCTCAATCACGAATATCGATTTGGAGAGTTATAGATTAGCGCGTGAGAAGAGCGAGTCGGCTTACGAACAGAAGCGGAAGAGCCTTGGTTTACCATCCAAGGCAGAGGTCAGGAAAGAAACAGCAGGACGAACGAATTCGGCGCAGGAGACTGCGCGCAATGTGCTCAATCAGCGACAGGAAACGGAAGGCTACTGGCGCGACCGGGCCGATGCGCTGCGGACGGAATTCGTGGCTAACGATGCGCGCATCAGCTACGTGCGGCGAAGATTAGAAGAGTTGCCGCTAGCTTCTTCCTTCGGCACTTTCACGACTTTATCGCCCTTCATCACGGTGGACCAGTTAGCGATCAGGCCGACACTCAGTCAACCACTCACGACCGTTTCAACTGCCGTGGGTCCACTGAATCGCGGCAATATGATATTTGGTGGCCCGCGTAGAGGAGTGCGCCTGGGCATGAATCCACCTCGCTTTCCCGGCGTAAGGACTCGTCCCTTCCGCCCCGTGTCTTCCTTCGGGCCGCTGGTGGCGTTGCCGTTTGATGCGCTGGATTATTCTTACGAACGGACAACTCTCGTAACGGAGTTAAATAGTCTTCTCTCGCACAGGGCAGAATTGCAGGCCCGTTGGCGCGCGCTTGAAGATGACGCGAGAAGGGCAGGCGCGTATCCAGGCTGGCTCCGCCGGTGATTTTTTTAATAGGACCCATTCGACCTATAGGACCTATAAACCACACGGGCCAGTACCACTAAACACTAACTAATCATGAACAACGGTTGGGAAACGATCATCGGTCTGGAAATTCATGCTCAATTGAGCACTGATTCAAAGATCTTTTGTGGGTGCGCAACCCGCTTCGGCGACGAGCCGAATGCCAACACCTGTCCCACTTGCCTCGGTCTACCGGGCGCCCTTCCGGTGCTCAATCGTCATGCCGTAGAACTTGGCGCGAGAGCCGCACTCGCCCTGGGCCTGCACATCAATCAACAATCGATCTTCGCGCGCAAGAATTACTTCTATCCCGATTTGCCGAAGGGTTATCAGATTTCGCAGTACGATCAGCCGTTCTCTGCAAACGGTGAGCTGGAGATCATGACTGCCGAACGCGACGCTGCCGGTCACCCGCTTGAGTGGCGCCCCAAGAAGGTGCGCATTACCCGGCTCCATCTAGAAGAGGACGCAGGCAAGAATGTCCATGAAGGGTTACCGGACGTCGATCGCTACTCGTACATCGACTTGAACCGTGCCGGTGTGCCACTCGCTGAAATCGTAACCGAACCAGACTTCCGGTCGTCGTGGGAAGCCTACGATTATGTGAACCATGTGCGACGGTCGTTGCAATGGGTCGGCGCTTCGGAAGCTGATATGGAAAAGGGCAATCTGCGTTGTGAAGCAAACGTGTCCGTGAGGCGCATTGGCGATACAAAATTTGGCACCAAGGTGGAGTTGAAGAACTTAAATTCGGTTCGTTTCATGCAGCGGGCAGTGGAGTTTGAGGTGGCCCGACATATCAAGGTACTCGAGTCGGGAGGCAAGTTGACCCAGGAGACACGCCTCTGGGACGACCGTGCTGTAGAGACGCGGGTGATGCGCTCCAAAGAAGAAGCCCACGACTACCGCTACTTTCCTGAACCCGATCTACCGCCCTTGATCGTGTCGCCCGAGTTCATTGAACGGGTTCGCCGCGAGATGCCTGAATTGCCGGAAGATCGACGCAATCGTTTCATGGAACAGTACGGCTTGACCTACGCGGATGCGTCGCAATTAACCTCGGAACTCGCCCTGGCAGACTACTACGAGGCAGCGGCCGCGGCGTCCGGGAATCCACGCTCGGCCGCCAACTGGGTTCGCACAGAGTTCTTGCGCGAGCTCGAGACCTCGGCCTTGTCGGCTGCAGAGTCTCCAGTACCACCGGCTGAACTAGGTGCGTTGGTTCGCCTCATCGATGAGGAAAAGATCAGTGGCAAACAGGGCAAAGATGTGCTGGTCGAAATGTTCAAGAGTGGCAAGGCAGCCAATACAATCATTGAGGAACAGGGCTTGGTCCAGGTGAGTGATACCGGCGAGATCGACACTCTCATTGATAACATTATGGCGACGAATCCTGAGCCACTTGCCAGTTATCGGGCCGGTAAAGAGGCCCTCTTTGGATTCTTTGTGGGCCAGGTTATTAAGGCGTCGCAGGGCAAAGCCAATCCGAAAGTAGTTAATGAGCGATTGCGCGCCAAATTGAAGGCGCAGTAAAGAGCACTTCCAGACTGCGGGTGGAACTCCAGGGCAAAACAGCGGTTGTAACTGGCGGAACGAAGGGCATTGGCTTCGCGATCGCTGATGCTTTAGTTCGTGCGGGAGTCCGCGTCTGCCTGAGCGCGCGCGATGCCGGCGAGATCAATCAGGCCGTTGCGGAGTTGAATAAGATTGCTCCAGGGCTCGCCCGCGGCGTCGTTTGTGATGTTCGAAACTACGAACAGGTCAAATCACTGTTTGCGCAGACGGCGAGTGAGTTAGGTGGTATTGACATTCTGGTAAACAATGCGGGCATAGGAGTCTTCACCACGGTTGAGGAAATGACGCCGGAGGATTTTCAAGCAGTCCTGGAAACGAATCTCTTTGGAGTCTTCTACTGTTGCCACGAAGCAATCCCGCGGATGAAGCAACGTGGCGGCGGCTACATCATCAACATCTCATCGCTGGCCGGAGCAAATCCTCATCCGCAAATGGCCGCCTACAACGCCTCGAAGTTTGGTCTCAACGGATTCAGTGAAGCGCTGATGCAGGAAGTGCGACACGACGGCATCAAGGTAAGCTACATTATGCCGGGGTCAGTGAACACCGAGTTTGGCGGTGACGAGCCGAGTGAATTGAAGAGTTGGCAGTTGCAGCCCAGGGACATCGCGGAAGTGGTGCTGGATTTGCTGCGACATCCAGATCGCAGCTTGCCCAGTCGCGTTGAGATCAGACCAAGTAAACCGCCGAAAAGATCGTAAATGAGAGCCGTTGTTCAACGCGTCACCCGCGCCCAGGTCACGGTGGACAACCAAATCATCGGCGAGATCGGAAACGGTCTGGTTGTTCTTTTAGGTGTCGCGCAAGATGACGCCAGAGCCGATGCAGACTACCTGGCTCAGAAAATTGTCGCGCTGCGCATCTTCGATGATCGCGAGGGGAAGATGAACCTGGGGTTGCAAGACGCTAACGGGGCGCTCCTGGTTGTTTCGCAATTTACTCTCTACGGCGACGTGCGACGTGGTCTGCGGCCGTCGTGGAGCGATGCCGCGCCACCTGAAGTGGCGGAACCTCTGTACGACTACTTTGTCAGTAAGTGCAAAGCGCTAGTCAAGAAAGTACAGACAGGAAGCTTTCGGAAGATGATGCAAGTGGAGTTGGTGAACGATGGTCCCGTAACGATCTTGCTCGACAGTCGCAAGTCTTTCTAAACCGGCTCAGATCATGTCGTCCCTGGTTTTCGATCGCGGATCAAGCTCATACCTTTCGCGATCACGCTTTTCGATCTTCTCTAAAAAATCCAGTTCCTCATTATCTTCGAAACTAACACCCAGGGCCTGGGCGTTTTCCTCAACCAACGACTGGTCCGGCGTGGGATTGTCACCCGTCACGGATTCTGACCCACTCTCATTAACGTCTTCCCAGGTAGCGTCTAAATCCCCACCAGCGTCGTGAGGCGAGGCGGCAGTATTGTTGCGTAACCGTTGGGCCAGCAACTCCGGATCCTTTGGCGCGCGCAGAATCTCTTCTTCCATGAACTCTTCAATTTCCGGATCAGGAACATAGTCCGGGTCGTTACTTAAGTAATTGAAGTCTTCTGCTTGCTTTCTCGACATGACAATTCTCCTTGCCTGTTGGCAATACACCTGCGCGAAGGAAATACAGACCTTCACCCGCCGGCAATTTTTCTTGAGGGATCTTTAACCCGAACTATAGCAAAAGCTCCTTAAATGAAACAGTGAACAACTGTGTCAAGGTGCTCAAAAGAGAGCCGCTTGACGATTGTTGGTGCTAACTTTACACTGCAATTTGAACCACAAACTTCCATTTTTATTTCGAGAGGTGCAGTCAAAGCGCCCCTCTTTTTGGGAAAGGTTTGAGCACTCCTATGCCAGATAGTCCCTTCAACTCTCTCCAAACTTTCACAACATCGTCCGGCAAGACAGGTCGTTTCTATTCACTCCCACAACTGGAAAAACAGGGTGTGGCGGCGATCTCTCGTTTGCCGGTTAGCATTCGCATTGTACTTGAATCGGTGTTGCGTAATTGTGACGGACGCAAGATAACTGAGGCTGACGTCAAAACGTTGGCTGGTTGGCAGGCAAACGCGGAACGCAAAGAAGAAATTCCGTTTGTGGTGGCCCGCGTACTATTACAGGATTTTACCGGCGTACCACTGCTGGTCGATTTAGCTGCAATGCGATCCGCCGTGGCGCGCATGGGCAAAAATAGTGGAATCATTGAACCACTGGTCCCGGTTGATCTCGTTATTGACCATTCAATCCAGGTAGATTTTTCCAGCACTAAAGATGCGTTTGAAAAAAACATGGAGATGGAGTTCAGACGCAATCGTTCCCGCTATCAGTTTTTGAAATGGGGCACACAAGGATTTGATGGCTTCCGCGTCATTCCGCCAGGAATTGGCATTTGTCACCAGGTCAATCTTGAGTATCTGGGGAAGAGCGTTGCGGAACGAGGTGGAGTCTATTTCCCGGACACGTTGGTGGGCACTGATTCACACACGACGATGATCAATGGCCTGGGTATTGTCGGGTGGGGCGTCGGCGGCATTGAAGCGGAGGCTGCCATGCTTGGTCAGCCCGTCTACTTTCTAACTCCGGACGTGGTCGGTGTTCACCTCAGCGGCACTTTGCGCGACGGTGTCACCGCCACCGATCTGGTTCTTCGAGTGACGGAAATGTTGCGCCGGGCGAAGGTGGTCGGCAAGTTTGTCGAGTTTCACGGCGAAGGTGCGTCAGGTCTGTCTGTTACCGACCGCGCGACGATAGCAAACATGGCCCCTGAGTATGGTGCCACGATGGGCTTCTTCCCGGTCGACGAGGAAACTTGCATCTATCTCAAGGCGACCGGCCGGACGGAGGACCACATCGAGCTGGTGCGTCACTACTATCAAGCCCAGGGACTATTTGGCATTCCGAAAAAAGGTCAGTGCGACTACACCACCGTTTTGGATCTGGAACTCGACTCCATTCAACCAAGCGTGGCTGGACCAAAAAGACCACAGGATCGCATTGAACTCACCGCGCTGAGAGAACAGTTTACCGATCTGATGCTCAAGCCGGTGGCGGAAGGCGGGTACGGCAAGTCAGAGGACGAAGTGTGGACCCGTTACCACGTGAAGATCGGCGCCGACAGGCAAAGAGTTGTTGCGGGTGGTGGCGAACAGCGACCCGAAACTATTCCCGTCCCAGCGTCAGATACTGTGAGCCCCCAGGGGACTAGCGTCTGGACCGAAACCGAAATGGTTAACAATCGTCCCACCCCGGACCTGGTAGCCGATATCCCTGAGGATGAGTTTCCGGCGGGTGACGAACTAGTGGGCCATGGTGATGTCTTAATTGCGGCGATTACTTCCTGTACCAACACGTCAAACCCGAGTGTGATGTTAGCGGCAGGATTGTTGGCAAAGAAAGCAGTCGAACGTGGTCTATCGGTGAGGCCTACAGTCAAGAACTCGTTAGCTCCTGGTTCGCGAGTCGTCACTGAATACCTGGAACGAACTGGCTTGCAACCATATCTTAATCAACTGGGCTTCAACCTGGTGGGATATGGCTGTACGACCTGTATCGGTAACTCAGGTCCGCTCGATCCAGCCATCGAACAGGTGGTAACCGAGCGTGATGTGATTGCGGCCGCGGTGCTCTCCGGTAATCGAAACTTCGAGGCGCGAGTTCATCAGAGTATCAAAGCAAATTTTCTGATGAGTCCACCGTTGGTCGTTGCGTTTGCTCTAGCAGGCAGAATTGATATGGACGTTTCATCTGAACCACTTGGCGCCGGAAAGAATGGTGAAGACGTTTTCCTGCGAGACATTTGGCCCAGCCTGCAAGAGATTAACGACTTGATGCACGCTGCTTTTGATCCCGAAACTTATCGAAAACTGTATGGTGATTTCGCAGAGAAGAATCCACTGTGGAACGAAATACCTACAACCACGGGTAACGTTTACCAGTGGGACACGCAATCAACTTACATTCGCGAACCTCCTTATTTCGAAGGTTTCAGTAGTGCCCTGGCCTCCCTGTCCGATATCAAGGGCGCCAGGCCGTTAGCTATCTTTGGCGATTCGGTAACTACCGATCACATCAGTCCAGCAGGAGCGATCAAAGCCTCATCACCCGCGGGTCTATACTTGCAGGAGCGAGGAGTCGATATTAAGGACTTCAATAGTTACGGCGCGCGACGTGGTAACCACGAAGTAATGGTGCGCGGCACCTTTGCCAATGTACGTATCAAAAACCTGATGGTACCAGGGGTCGAAGGCGGGGTGACTATTCATCAGCCCGAGGGCGAACGGTTGAGCATCTACGACGCGGCAATGAAATACCAGCAGGAAGGGGTACCGCTGGTGGTACTGGCTGGTCAGGAGTACGGCACCGGCAGTTCCCGCGACTGGGCTGCAAAGGGTACTCGTCTGTTGGGTGTGAAAGCTGTCGTGGCGCAGAGTTTTGAACGCATCCACCGCAGTAACCTGGTGGGCATGGGTGTCTTGCCGTGTCAATTCAGGGAGGGCACTAATGCTGCTTCCCTGGAGTTGAATGGCAGCGAAACTTTTGATCTATTGGGCATCGAAGCAGGACTCAAACCGTTACAGGACGTGACCCTGGTCGTCCACAGGACTGACGGCACGGTCGAACAGATTCCGATCACGCTGCGGATCGACACACCAATCGAGGTTGATTACTACAAGCATGGTGGGATCCTGCCGTATGTGTTGCGACAGTTGCTCGCCGGCACCACCGATTTCTAATTTGCAGTGCGGTGACTTGTCACCGCTTTCCAACCAGGACGACGGAAACTGAGATCACAATGCGTCGACAAATCGGCGCACTCCAAAGGAACGCTATGTCATCTGCACAACCAGTCGAAAACAATACGCCCGGCAAATATCAACTTTTCATTGACGGCCAGTGGGTCGATGCCGAGTCAGGAAAGACCTTCACCACACCGAATCCGGCGACCGGAGAGACACTGGCTGAAGTGGCCGAGGCAGACAAGGCAGACATCGATAAAGCTGTGGCGGCCGCGCGAAGGGCTTACGAAGGTAAGTGGTCCAAACTCAGCGCCCGCGATCGTGGACGGCTGCTCTATAAGCTGTCGCAGTTGATTGAACAACGCTCGAGCGAATTGGCCGCGCTGGAAACCGCCGACAACGGTAAGCCAATTAAAGAGTCGCTGTACGTGGACCTGCCGCAGGTGGTGGAGAATTTTGAATACTTCGCCGGTTGGGCCACCAAGATCGAAGGCGAGACGATTCCCGTGCCGGGTCGCATGTTCAATTACACGTTACGTGAACCGATCGGTGTCTGCGGCCAGATCATTCCCTGGAATTTTCCGCTGCTGATGGCCGCCTGGAAACTGGCGCCGGCACTCGCCGCAGGAAATACAGTGGTGCTGAAGCCCGCCGAGCAGACGCCAGTTGGCGCCATGGAACTCGCCAAATTGATCCAGGAAGCCGGCTTCCCCGAAGGCGTCGTTAACGTTCTACCTGGCTACGGTGAAACTGCCGGCGCTGCCCTGGCGGCTCATCCAGGTATCGACAAGATTGCCTTCACCGGTTCAACCGAGGTCGGCAAACTGATTGCCAAAGCGGCGGCTGAGAATTTGACCAAGGTGTCGCTTGAGTTAGGCGGAAAGGCGCCGAATATTGTTTTCGCAGACTCTGACCTGGACCAGGCAGTAGCCGGGGCGATGATGGGGATCTTCTACAACCAGGGCCAGGTCTGTTGCGCCGGGTCACGACTGTTCGTGGAAGAAAGCGTCAAAGAAGAATTTGTCGGCAGGCTGAAAGAGCGCGCGGAAAAACTTGCGGTCGGCGATCCGATGGACAAGGCGACCCAGATGGGACCACAAGTCTCCGCCGAGCAGCTCAACCGCATTAAGGGCTACGTCGACGTTGCGCGCAGTGAGGGTGCGACCGTGACGACTGGTGGTGAGGCGCCGAAACTAGAAGGAGCGCTGCAAAAGGGATACTTCTTCCGTCCGACGATCTTTTCCGATGTCCGGAACAATATGCGCGTCGCGCAGGAGGAGATCTTTGGTCCGGTGGTCTCGGTCATCAGCTTCAAAGACGAAGATGATTTAATCAAGCAGGCCAACGACACGATTTACGGTTTGTCGGCTGGTATTTGGACCAGGGACATCACCCGAGCACATCGCTTCGCGCGAGAGATCAAAGCTGGCGTGGTTTGGATCAATACTTTTAATATGTTTAATGCGGCCTCGCCGTTCGGTGGCTACAAGCAGTCGGGGTACGGAAGAGAAATGGGCCGTCATGCGCTTGACCTTTACACCCAGATCAAGAGTGTTTGGGTGGATCTCTCCGGCCGACCTATCGGCTGGTTTGGCAAATAGACCGATTGTTTGAACAGGCGTAAGGCGATTTTTTGGACATCTTGTTCGCGCCTGTCAACATCCTCTGCACGTCCCCCACATGTTGAAGACCACATTTAAGGAGGACGTATATGTCCTGGTTACGAAAGTCCGCGCTTTGTAGTCTCATTCTGGGAGTGGCATTTCTGCTCACAGCGTGTCCCAGCGAAACAAACATTGGCAGAATCAACTCGGATCCCGGACGGTATAACAACAAGGAGGTCTCCGTGACTGGGCGAGTCACCGACAGTTTCGGTGCCCTCGGCAGAGGGGCATATCAAATCGACGATGGCACCGGGCGCATCTGGGTCGTAGTCAAGGAGAACAATGGCGTGCCAAATCGCGGAGCGGAAGTAGGCGTCAGAGGACGCGTTCAATCTGGAGTGAGCTTTGGTGGCCGCAGCTTCGGTACCGTGATTCAGGAATCGGATCGCCGCTCGAGAGGAAGGTAAACATCACACTCAGATGGGTGGCCTCCCCCTGATGGAAGAAAAGTTAGCAGCCAGTCGTGGTGTTGTGAAACTCCTCGATCGTGAGTTTCAACACCTAATCGCTCAACTGAACGCCCTGGTCACGTCGACTGGTTCCGATCTTCTACACCAGCGACCCCAGGGTTTGTCCGTCCCCACTATTGGCGAATGCATCCTCAAGAGTGCTGCTATCGCGGAGCAGGTTTTTGGTGGATTGACTACCAATCTGTGGGATGACCCATTCGAGTGGACCCTTCCTGAAGCGCTTTCTGATAGGCCGAGAATCCTCGAATATCTCGGGGAAGTTGATCAGGCGAGACAGCGTGCCTTTGCTTGTTTTGCGGATGATGCATCCTTGTTGAAGAAGGTTTCTGTGCCTTCTGGCGAAGCGCTACCACTCGCTCAGGTGTTGCTCGACGCTTTGCGGCGCGCCAATATAGTCTATGGTCAGGCGCAGGCGACGCACAAAATCTTTTCCGCTCGCAGCGTCTCTGGGTATATTATCTAACTGCGTCTTTCAACCACTGCGAAGAGGATCACTCCTAAATGTTTTGCCCCCAATGCGGTCAGCAACAGGTTCCTGGGTCAGTCAGATTTTGCTCCCGTTGTGGTTTTCCGCTCGACGGCGTTATGACCCTCCTGGGAAACGGTGGGATGTTGCCTATCTACCGGACTCCAGACGAAGGGCCGCCGCAAATGTCTCCGCGACGTCGAGGCGTAAGGCAAGGTGGCGCGTTGCTACTATCTGGAGCGATTCTGGTACCCATACTGGGAGTATTTTGGAGCTACAATCCAGCCTCCAACTTTCTGGGCATTCTAGTCGCTTTGGCCTCCATAATCTGTTTTGTTGGTGGACCTCTCAGGATGCTGTTCGCCGGGATCTTTGAGGAGCCCGCACCAAAGCCGGTTCTCGTCCCGCGACCGTTTGTGGCCGGACCCATGGCCGCACCTCAGTTTGCCAGTCACGTCCAACCCAATGCGTTGCCACCCCCACCTGCAGCACCACCGGCCTGGAGACCGCGACCAATTACGGCGGAACTGGCTGGTCCACCTAGCGTCACCGAAAACACTACCCGTCTCCTGGATAAAGAAGAGCTGAAGGATCGCTAAGTCTGCGAGCCCGCTTTCTATTCCAGTCTGGTCACCAGTATTATCCTCGCGAAATGACGCAGACGATCGAGCAGGTTGACACACTTGCCTCCGCAACACTTAAGCACCGTCTGGTAGAGCGAATTAAAGCTGAAGGTCCAATTACTTTTTGTGATTGGATGCAGGCCGCTCTTTACGATCCAATCGGCGGCTACTACGTCAGATCGGATCGAGAGCGTTGGGGCAGGGAAGGTGACTATCGCACCAGTCCGGAGCGAAGCGAACTATTTGCCGCTACTTTTGCTCGTTACTTCGCCAAACTGTACGACGAGCTGAAGCGTCCCGCCAAGTTCACCATTGTCGAAATTGGAGCTGGGGATGGTCGTTTTGCCGCTGGCGTCTTGCTTTCCCTAAAAGACAGATTTCCCGAGGTCTTTGCGGCTACGACTTACGTCATTGACGAGGTGAGTGATAACTCGAGGGAGCGTGCGCGCCAGCGAACTGCTGTATTTGGTGAGCGCACAAAGTTTGCCGCCTTGCAAGATCTGCCGCCAATCAATGCTGGGGTTGTCTTTACCAACGAATTAGTCGATGCTTTCGCGGTCCATCGTCTGAGGAAGTCGCAGGGCGAGCTGTATGAGCTCTATGTTTGCCTCGACGCGCAGGGAGAGTTTGATTGGTGCGAAGGTCCTTTGTCGACGCCCCGGTTAGCGGAGTTTTGTCGTAGCTACGGCATCGAACTTCTGGATGGACAAACAATCGAAGTATGTCTCGCGGCTGACGCGTGGCTTTCACAAGTGGTGAATAGTCTGGCGACAGGTTATGTACTTACGGTTGACTATGGCGCGGAACAGCGTGAGCTTTTTGACCCCGTGACGCGAAAGCTCGGTACGCTGAGAGCTTTCCAACGACACCAGTTCAGCGAAAACGTTTTGGCCTCGCCCGGAGACTACGACATCACCAGCACAGTTAATTGGACTCAGCTGCAAACTGCTGGCGAGCGTGACGGTTTGGAAACCCTGGCACTGATTGGTCAAGACAAGTTTCTCCTAAAGGCTGGACTGCTCGAGGAGTTGGCGCTACGGCTAGACGACTTTCCTGGTGACGCAGACAAACTTCGGCTTAGTACCTCAGCCCGCGAGATGATTTTGCCCTTGGGTATGAGTGCCAATTTTCAAGTGTTGATTCAAAAGCGCTCTTAGGAACTAACTCAATGCCACCCGACTTCGAACTTATTGACGTTTGCCACACCATCCACGACGGAATGATCACTTACAAGGGGCTTCCCGCGCCAATAATCACTGATTACCTGACGAGGGAAGCGTCGCGTGAGCGTTATGCACCTGGAACGGAGTTTCATATCGGGAAGATTGAGATGGTGGCAAATACGGGAACGTATCTCGACAGTCCATTTCATCGCTATCCTGATGGTTCGGATCTTTCGCAGTTGGATTTGTATTCACTCGCAAATTTGGATGGCTTAGTACTGCGTTTTCTAGACTGGCCTGAGCGCGGGATCAGCGCGAAAGATCTTCAAGGGCTCGATGTCCGCGCCAAGGCTGTTCTCTTTCATACAGGCTGGGACCAGCACTGGCGCTCCGAAGAATATGCAAATGGCCGCCATCCGTTTTTAACCGAGGACGCGGCGCATTTTCTGGTGCAAGCTGGTGCCCGCCTTGTCGGGATCGACTCGTTCAATATAGACGGCACCGCCGATGGCAATCGTCCGGCGCATTCGATCTTACTAGCTAAACAGATTCCCATCGTCGAACATCTCTGCGGTCTTGGTGAACTGCCCGACCGCGGTTTTAGATTCTTTGCCGTACCGGCTAAGGTGCGTGGGTTTGGGACCTTCCCGGTCCGCGCCTTTGGCCTGGTCCCGAAGCAGGCTGGTGACTAGTTGCCGCCCCGTTTCAAATAGCCAAATCCAATATTTTCATTGTTAGTCCTGGAGGTTGAGATGCCCATTTCGAGACGACTGCGTGTGTTGATTGTGACTGCCTCCCTTGTGATCGGCATAGTGGTGGGACCCGGTGGGCCGAAAACCGACGCTCAAAGCGCAGTCAACCCTCAGCCTTACTTTACAGAGCCCGCCTTGTCGCCCGATCGAAAGGAGATTGCCTTTGTCTCCGGCGGAGACATCTGGACCGTGCCGGCGACTGGTGGTGTCGCTGCTCTTCTTGTCTCACATCCGGCAAACGAATCACGGCCGCTCTACTCGCCAGACGGAAAGCAGTTGGCCTTCGTCTCAACTCGCACCGGGAATGGCGACATCTACGTCTTGACGTTAGCGTCTGGAGAATTGAAGCGGCTTACGTTTGATGATGGACTGGACCAGCTGGACGCCTGGTCGCGTGATGGCCGGTGGCTTTACTTTTCCTCGGCCAGCCGAGATGTCGGTAACCTTAACGACGTCTTCCGAGTCAGTGTTGAGGGCGGCACAGCGATGCAGGTTAGTGCTGACCGCTATACCAATGAGTACTTTTCGGCGCCGTCGCCCGATGGGACCACTCTTGCTTTCACCGCTCGGGGCATTGTTTCGGGGCAATGGTGGCGGAAGGGCCATAGTCATATCGATGAATCGGAAGTCTGGCTGTTGCGTGGATTCGACGGCACCGGCGGTACCTACGAAC
>DATFRK010000888.1:0-10769 GCA_035263325.1 Pyrinomonadaceae bacterium
TCGATTCAGGTGGGTATATATAAAGGACAACGCCGGGCTGGCGCCCCAATGGCCCAACAATCGATTCTTGATATGTTCCGGCTTGAGTGGTTCACGCAGGAGTGGATTCTCCTGGAGGTAAATCATCCCCACTGCCAGGTAATTGCAGGCCCGCCAAAAGGCCTGGGTCTTCTGGGCCTCATCGGCATTTAGTGGTGCTCCTTTGATAGTTGAGCGGGCCACGCCAAAGCTACTTAAATCGTTAACAACAGACTTACCGGGAACCATGTATTCCTCCCCTTCAAGGCAAACGAAACGTTGCGGAAGCTATTGCGACATCGACTTCTGCAACTCAATCATTGATTGTTGACTCACTTGCAATAACCCCTGGCCAGGACGATCAAGGTTTGCAATCAGAACCAGCACTGCGGAAAACGCGATGACGAGGGCAAACGAGGCCAGTGAACGCCGGTCACTAGCCGACCCTTCCTGATAGCCCAATGCCGACATTGCCAGAATTGCGAGCAGATAAAGACCGATCCAAATTGCGTCGGGTATTCGGTTTTGGAGTGCCGTGACTCGCGCTGTATGCAGCTCTATCACTGAATTGAGCGATTGAATAAAAAGTGAAGTTATGGCTGAACGTTCTTTTTCTGCGAGGGCGACAGCTTGCGCCCAGAGCAAATTGTGCAGTTCTTCGGATTTTGCGATGGCCTGGGCGGTATTTCCTGGTTGCGCCCCCGCCAGTCGTACAGCCACGTACTGACGTAACAAACTGCGACTCTCTGTTCGCATTGGTTCCGGCAGCAACCCCGCGCGCAAGTACGCCGTGCCGATCGCATTTGCCTCGGTAAACACCAGTTGCCTTCGAGTATCGAAGCGAGAAGCAGCCATGCCAAAGGTAAAGGCGAGCATAAAGGCGAGTAGGCCGAGCGTAGCCCCCACCATTCCGGCCGCCGGTGCTTCCTTTTTCTCCTCGAAGCGCTGCCGCCTCCTTCGCGCTATCCGGTTGCCAGCCTCAACGGAGGCCAAAGCGATAGCAACGGTCAACAGGAAGAGCGACCAGAGTGGCAAAGAATCTAACAAGCCAATTGTCTCCATTCATCAATACTTGATGAAGTGAACCAGCACGCCTATTTTCAATTTGTGTTCTTAGCTGATCCGCTCGCAGATTGGGCCGGCGCCGATCGGCTGGCAGCAGTCTTCTTCTGCTCGTGCTCGGCTACCAGTTTGAACGCTACGTAGTACTTGTAGATGTTGCTCACATAGGTAACCGTCTCGTGGCCGATCTCGCGATCGGCGATCAACTCCACATTGTTGAACCACTTGTTCGGATCGAGCCCCTCGGCCTTGGCCTGCTGGCGCAACTTGGCGATCTTGTTTGGACCAGCGTTGTACGACGCAAACGCAAATAGCCCCTTATTTATTCGATCCATCGACGAATCCTTGAAGTACTGATCCATCATGAAGCGCATGTACTTGACGCCCGCGTGGACATTGGCGTCAACCTTGTCGACGTCTGCGATGTTGATCGGGTTTCCGGCAGCAGTGCTGGGTTTTATTTGCATCACGCCCACGGCTCCGGCCGAACTTTTGGCGGATTGATCGAGACGTGATTCCTGGTAACCCTGCGCGGCTACCAGGAACGAATCGAAGCCGTACTGGTCGCCATACTTCTTGAAAAACTGAACCACTTCCTTGAATTTCTTCAACTCCTCTTCCGAGGTCGAGTTAACAATCCACTTGGTGTTTTGGAAGTATCGTCGTAACACCGTATTTCCGAACGCTGTGCCTACTTTGTGATCCTTGACAAATTCGTTTACCACCGCAGCGAGTTGCGGGCTCTCCTTTCGAAACACCCAACCAATATTCATGTTGGCCCCGACAGTCAGGTCAGAACGTAGGGTGAGTTGGGGTAGAACCTTGGACCATAGCTCAGCAATAAGATTATCCATCACCGTAATGCCGACGATGCCGGCATTCACCATCTCGAGAATATCCTCGTCCTCGAGATTCTCATCCGCCGCTTTCAGGATCAGCTCCGGTTTCCCTGACTTTTTTAGCTCGTGGTTGAGGTTGGTCAAGATCGACCAGTAGCGGCTGAGTTTTCTGACGAAGACCTCCTTGCCTCCAAGGTCGTCCAGCGAATTCAAGGCCGGCGTCGCTGGCCCAGTTACCACTATGTTACTGACGTTCTCTCGCACCGGATCCGAATAATCGACCAGTGCCTGACCTTCCGGGACTATGGCGATGTTCGATGCTGCGATATCGCCGCGACCATCAAGCAGTCCTTGAATTAGATCACCGCGTTGTACGGGAATAAAGATCACGTTGACAGTACGGTTGCCCGTGCCCAGTTTTTGGTTGAGAAACTTCTCGAATTCCTTCATCGCCTCGTAGGAAATTCCTCGTGGCTCAGCGCCGTCGTAGAAATAGTAACTGCGGTTGTAGGTAACCAGGGCGCGGATATAGCGGCGTTCAGCCATGCCGTTCAAATCGCCCTTCCATCTTTCAGTCTTGATATGTTCCAGCACAGAAGGATCTTGAGGTTCCGCCGTCGGTTGCGGCTGGGTATTTGTGGATGCGGTGACCGTTGCGTTGGTCTGTTTTTCAGTTCCGGCCTGCTTGGTCGCGCAATTGGTGGTCGCGAAAGCTGCGATAACGGCCGCGGCTAAGCCAAGACCGGTTAATTTGGGGTGCCATCGGGTCATATTCTCACCTTCGTCGGATAGTGCCGCGAGGAGGCCGGAGACAACTATCCACCTTTGACAGAGATGAGTGAATTCTATTTGGCAGATGATGAAATTGTTACTGTCAGAAGTGCTAGGATTTGTTTGCGACTCATGACACCACCGGCTTTAAGCTGGTGATCAACTAACGGCAGAACGGCCCGATACCTCAGTGAGTTAGTTCCGGAATGAAGTAGAACATCAGCGCAAAGATCGCGTAGACCGTAATCAGTTGCACACCCTTGTACCAATTTGAGTGACCGTCGGCGGAGATCATCCCACCAATCAGCACCCCAATAAAGAGACAGCCAGTCTCGGCACGGTTGAAAGCCAGATCTAATGGCTGCGGCGCAATAAAGTAGCTGGCGAAAACAAGTACGGGAGCAACAAACAGTGCGATCTGAATACAACTACCTAACGCAATACCCACTGACAGATCCATCTTGTTCTTGCGGGCCATTGCGATTGCCGATCCGCTCTCTGCTGCGCCTCCTACAATTGCTAGCAGCACGATGCCGATGAATGTTTGTGACATTCCCAGTTCCTTGCCGGTTTCCTCCGCGGCGCCGACGAGAATCTCACTCATCCAGGCAGCCAACACAGAAGCGACAAGCAGAGTGCCGATCGCTCGAGGTATACCCCAATGCTCTTCTCCATGCTCCGCTTCCGCTCCGCTCTCGATGCTGGCAAATTCTGCAGCATGGGTTTTTAGAGAGAACAAGAGGTAGAGTGCGTAAGCGAGCAGCAGCAACCCGGCTATGGCAAGGTTTAGTAACTTCTCCTCCCGGATCACCCCTTCGGGCGCAAAATAACGGCTGAAGGCACTCGGCACTGCCAGGCTAACCGCCGCCAGAAACATCATCGTGCTATAAGCCCGCGTCGCAGCAGGATTGTATTTTTGCTCGTGATAACGAAAGCCTCCAACCAGAAAGGCAACGCCGAGCGCCAACAACAGGTTGGCTAGGATCGCGCCGATCAGTGAGGCCCGAACCATCTCCAGAAAACCTGCTCGTAACGCCACCAAAGAAATGATCAACTCCGGAGCGTTGCCAAAGGTCGCATTGAGTAGCCCACCGACTGCATCACCCGTCCTCGTCGCAATCTGTTCGGTGGCTTGCACAATCTGGGCGGCGATAGGCACGATTGAGAGCGCGGCAGAGAAGAAGACCAAGGGTGCTGGTACTCCACCAATGTGCTCCAAGGCTATGGTGATCGGAATAAACACCAGCAACCAGTTCATCGGAGCTTTTACAAAACTGCCAAACGGTGAACTCACTGGTAACGCAACATCATGATTCATTTCTCACCTCGTGGTAATTTTGGATTGCCGCTTGGCGCCGGGGAAAGATCAATAGAGAGTCGGCAATGCCCTACCTCCAGTTAAGGGGGAAGAATTGTGCTGAGTACCAAGGCGATGACTATCGCTGAAATAACTGTGACCAGGCCCGGCCAAAGGAAACTGTGGTTTAGTAAGTATTTTCCGATCTTGGTTGTGCCGGTCTGATCAAACGATACCGCTGCGAGTAAAGTGCCGTAAGTCGGCAGTAGAAAGACGCAGTTGGCAGCAGGATAAAAACCGATCAAGAACTTAGTCGGTAATTCGAGTGCCAAGGCCACCGGCACAAGGATGGCGACGGTCGCCGCCGCACTGAAAAGCAAACTCGAAAGCACCGCCAATCCGGCGGCGAAAGAAGAGGGATACTGACGGATGACCCCCGAAATGCCGCCAACGATCTGCGAGCGGTTGCCCGCAAAGAACGAATCACCCAGCCAGGCGACACCAATAATGCAAACAATCGCTATGACACCACTGCGCATAATGTCGCCGTTAACAGCCGCGGCTGGCGAAGCCTTGAAGATGATCATCATCAGTCCCGCCGTCGCAAACATGATGATCATGATCGCAAACCCCATATCCACTTGATCGCTCGAGGCTACACCATTCGAGATGACCTCGTATGTCGGCCTCAACTGCGGAAACATTCCGATCAATACAACTGCAACGATTCCAGCCAGGAAGAGAAGCGTTGAGCCTCGAGCATTGAACAACTCTTTTCCTGTCAATACCGGCAGTGCTCGGGGCGGCTGCACTGTCGCATTCCCAAGTCGCGCCTGGTATTCCAGATCTTGACCTAAGTTCTTTCCTCGCCAGGCGACGGAAAGCGCGCCAAGCAAGACTGCTAAGAACGTCGACGGAATAGTGATCGCCAACAGATGCGGCAGCGCGACGCCGCGGGTCGCCAGCAGCCCGACCATTGCAACAGTGGCAGCGGAAATCGGCGAAGCGATGACTCCTTGAAAACCGGCAATTACGCTAATGGAAAGCGGACGCTCCGGACGGACGCCGGCCTTGCGCGAGACCTCAGCGATCACCGGCAAAAGAGCGTAGATAACGTGAGTTGTACCTGACGCCAGGACAAGAACGTACGTCACTACCGGCGCAATGAAAGTGACATACTGCGGTTGCCGCCGCATGATTTGTTCTGCGAGCGACACTAAGTAGTCTAATCCTCCCGCTGCCTGCATTGTCGCGAGTGCAGTGATGACGGCGATGATCATGCCAATCACCACCCCCGGTGGACCACCTGACGGCATTCCCAGGACGAAGACGAAAACTACCAGGCCCAAACCTGCGACCGTACCGAGCGCAATTCCCCCCAGGCGCGCGCCGATAACGATACAAGCCAACAGGATGAGCAGTTCGAGCCAAAGCATGTTCAACCTCTTAGAGACCGATCAATTAGTAGGTATAGAACAGCTTTTGGAGCTCCGCGTTACTGCGTGGTTTCATTAACGCCAACGCCAAAAGGATGCGTGCCTTCTGCGGGTTGAGTTCATCCGAGGCGACCAGTCCCAATTCATCATCGTTCACTTCAACATTGCGACCGACCGAGCCTGTCGCTACCCGACTACTTCTGACTACCACGACACCTTTTTTTGCAGCCCTGGCTGCCGCTTCGAGTGAAGCTTTGTTCATGTTGCCGTTGCCAACCCCGGCGATTACGATGCCTTTGGCGCCGTTCGCCGCGGCAGAATCGATCAGATCGGACGACGTATCAACGCAGGCGTAAATGATGTCTACCCGCGGCAATTTGCTGACGCTGGCCACGTCGAATTCACTTTGCGAGGTGTGCTTCCAAACTGGCGTGTTGTAGAAATCATTTTTGCCGTAGCTGGCAATGCCAACGACGCCACGTAACGGGGACATGAATGTTTGCACAGCAGTTGTGCTTGTCTTCGTCAAGGAGTGAGCGGCGTGAATCCAGTCGTTCATGACCACGAGTACACCTCGGCCCCTGGCATTTGGATCGATCGCCACGCCCACGGCGTTATAGAGGTTTAGTGGTCCATCCGCGCTCACCGCCGTAGACGGACGCATCGACCCCACCATCACCACCGGCTTCTCTCCTTTCACCACCAGGTTAAGAAAGAATGCACTCTCTTCCATGGTGTCAGTCCCGTGGGTGATAACGATGCCGTCAACATCATTCTGTTGTTGGAGCTGGTTGATGCGCTTGGCCAGGGTTAACAGGATGTCAAACGACATGTCCTGTGAGCCGACATTGGAGATCTGTTCACCTTTGACGTTCGCCAGATCTTTAATTCCAGGAACTGCGGCAACCATCGCGTCAATCGTCACGGCACCAGACGTGTAGGCTGATTGCGTGCCGGTGGCGGCCGCTCCGGCAATGGTCCCACCGGTGGCCAGGATTACGACGTTAGGCTTCTTCGCCTGGGCCAAAGCGAGGGGGCTGATCACAGTAATCAGAAAGAAAATCAGAAAGAATTGTCTCTCGGGTCGCGCGGTCATAAAAGTTCCCTTCATAAGCAAAATACCAATCAATAAGCCTTCAATCCTTCGGCGCGAAACTGCTGACACACACGTTGAACCAACTCAATCGTTGGTGGCTGAACATCATCCAGCTCGTAGTTAAGCCCCAGCTTCTTCCACTTGAAGCGACCCATCTGATGAAAGGGCAACACATCCACTCGCTGAACTGTCCCCAGTGAGGCGGAGAACTTCGCCAGCTGGGTGATGTCGTCTTCGTTGTCTGTCAGACCTGGTACCAACACGAAGCGTTGCCAAATCGGCCGTTTGCGCGCCGAGAGGCGCCGGGCGAAATCCAATACTGGGCCAATCTCTTTTCCCACTACTCGTCGATGTCGTTCCGGGTCCCAGGCCTTGATGTCCAACAGCACCAGATCGATCTGCTCCAACTCGTCGTCGCTCAAACGCTCGCCCAGGAAACCATTCGTGTCGAGCGCGGTGTGAATGCCCAACTGGCGAGCCGCGGTGAAAAGTCTTATGGCAAAACGGTCCTGCATCAGCGGCTCGCCACCGCTGAGCGTGAAACCGCCAAACATTGCCTTGAGACCATGACGATACTTTTTCAACTCGTCGATCGCCCGCTGCAAAGGTACCGGCATCCCATTGCTCAGATACCACGTATCGGGGTTATGACAATACAAACATCGAAACTGGCAGCCCGAGGTCCAGGCCACCACCCGCACCCCTGGTCCATCGACCGCGGATCCGGTTGTGAATGAATGAAGAAACCCAATGTCGCCACTCTCCAGTGCCTTTTTGATAGCCGATTCCGAAACATTCGCGGCTTGGTTCACGCGCAGTTCGAAAGGACTCTTGGCCTCGAGCGAAGTGGATTGCGATGGTTCAGTTGCACTCATCTTTCAATGCGACCTAACTTTGGAGTGCGGTGACTCGTCAGCGCTTTGTGATCGCGATCGTCGTATTTGTTTAATCCCAAAGCGGCGACAAGTCGCCGCACTCCAAAGGGAGATCCCATCCTCAGTTTCCGTGGAACGTTCGGTTAATGACGTCCAATTGCTGCTCTCGCGTCAAGCGCACAAAGTTCACCGCATACCCAGAGACGCGAATCGTCAAACTCGGATATTTCTCCGGATGGTCCATCGCATCGATCAAAGTGTCGCGATTCAACACGTTTACGTTCATGTGATAACCGGTCGAGCCAAAGAAAGCATCCAGCATACTTCTCAGATTCGTGATCCTGTCCTCGGCCACTCTGCCCAGTCCTTCCGGCACCAAAGAAGTGGTTAGAGAAATTCCGTCGGCTGCGTCACGGTAGGGAATCTTGGCCACGGACGCAGCAGAAGCGTGGATGCCACGCGTATCTCGTCCGTGCATCGGGTTGGCCCCGGGAGCAAATGGCTCACCTTTGCGCCGGCCGTCAGGTGTGTTGCCGGTGTTCTTGCCATAGACCACGTTGGAAGTAATAGTCAGGATCGACTGGGTGTGGATGGCGTTGCGATAGGTGGGAAACTTTCGCAGTTTGCCCATGAAGGTGCTCACCACCCAGGACGCGAGATGGTCTACGCGATTGTCGTTGTTGCCGAATTTGGGGAACTCACCGTCCGTTTGGTAATCAACAACCAATCCAGTCTCGTCTCGAATCACTTTGACTTTGGCGTAACGGATCGCCGACAAGCTATCGGCCACGACTGACAAGCCAGCCATCCCGAAGGCCATGGTGCGCACCGGCGCGTAGTCATGCAGGGCCATCTCCAGGCGCTCGTACGCATACTTGTCATGCATGTAATGGATCACGTTCATCGCATTGACGTACACGCCTGCCAACCAGTCCATCAACTTGTCAAAGCGATCAATGACGTCGTCGAAGTCAAGGTACTCTCCCTCGACCGGTGGCGAAGCAGGCGACACTTGCTTTCCGGAGATCTCATCTCGCCCGCCGTTGATTGCATACAGCAGACACTTGGCCAGGTTGGCGCGCGCGCCAAAGAACTGCATCTGTTTGCCTACCAGCATTGGCGATACGCAACAGGCAATCGCACCGTCATCGCCCCAGGCCTGGCGCATGATTTCGTCACTTTCGAACTGAATCGAGCTGGTGTCGATCGCTACCTTCGCTGCAAAACTGCGAAAGCCGTCGGGCAAGCGCGGCGAATACCAGATGGTGAGATTGGGTTCCGGCGCGGGGCCGAGGTTGTACAAGGTTTGCAAAAAGCGAAAACTGGTTTTGGTGACTAACGGCCGGCCATCGTCACCCATGCCGCCGATAGATTCCGTTACCCAGGTGGGATCCCCGGCGAAAAGATCGTCGTATTCCGGTGTCCGCAGAAAACGAACGATGCGGAGTTTGATAACGAAGTCATCGATAATCTCCTGCGCTTGCTCTTCGGTAATTTTTCCCGCGGCCAGGTCGCGCGCGAAGTAAATGTCGAGAAAAGTCGAAGTGCGCCCTAACGACATGGCCGCACCGTTTCCTTCTTTGACGGCTGCAAGGTAGGCAAAGTAAAGCCACTGCACCGCTTCGCGCGCACTGCTCGCCGGGCCCGAGATGTCGAAGCCATAACTGGCGGCCATCTCCTGCAATTCCTTGAGCGAGCGAATCTGTTCGCTCAGTTCCTCTCGGTCGCGAATAACTGAATCCGTAGACATAATCGAGTCGAGCTGGCTCTTTTCAATCTGCTTTTGTTGGATCAGCCGCGCGACGCCGTACAGAGCCACACGTCGATAGTCGCCGATGATGCGGCCGCGACCATAAGCATCAGGCAGTCCGGTCAGGATGTGTGAACTGCGGCAACGCCGGACGTCTTCGGTATAGGCATCAAACACACCGTCGTTATGAGTCTTGCGATACTTGGTAAACGCCTCGACTACGTGCGGGTCAGGTTCGTAACCGTATGTCTTGAGCGCGCCAAGGACCATCCGGAAACCGCCGTTGGGCATGATCGCTCGCTTGAGTGGCGCGTCAGTCTGCAGACCAACGATGATCTCATTGTCGCGGTCGATGTAGCCGGGCGCGTGAGCGGTGATCGACGTGGGCACCTGGGAGACGTCCAGGATCCCTTTTTTGCGCTCTTCAATAAAGAGATCGGTCAGCCGCTTCCAGATGCTGCTAGTTCGATCGGTGACAGGAACAAGGAAAGAATCATCGCCCTCGTAAGGTTCATAATTCTGCTGGATAAAATCGCGTACATTGATCTCTTTCTGCCAGAGACCGGGACTGAATCCTTGCCACGCAGCAGTCGTTTTTTCCTTTGCAATCTCTCGAGTAATAGGTGTGGCCATTTCTTTCTCCTTGATTCAATGCTGCTCATATCAAGTTCAACAATCTCGCCGTGTGGCGGGCGATCATCAACTCCTCATTCGTGGGAATTACCCACACCGAAACTTTGCTCTCCGGTCTTGAGATCTGCGGCGCTCTGCTTGTATTGGCTGAATGATCAAGTTCAAGACCCAACCAGGCACTCGCGTCGCAGATGCGCTGTCGAATCTCGGGCGAGTTTTCACCGATACCTGCCGTGAACACCAAGCCGTCGAGTCCACCAAGTACCGCGGTCAGCGCGCCGATCTCTTTGGCCACGCGATAAACAAAGTAGTCGACCGCCAGGCGAGCTGCCGGATCGTTATTGCCCAACAAGTCGCGCATGTCGTTGCTGATGCCGGAAATTCCCAGCAGCCCGGATTTTTTGTAGAGCGTTGCTTCCACTTCTTTTGCAGAGAGCCCGAGGTTTTGGAAGAGATACAACACTACTCCCGGGTCGATGGAGCCAGGCCTGGTGCCCATGCAGAGTCCGTCCAGGGCGGTGAAGCCAAGGGTGCTGTCCACGCTCTTTCCGTCTTTCAGGGCACAAAGACTGGCGCCGCTACCCAGGTGAGCGACAATCACTTTTCCGCCGGCGATGTCGGGCGCGATCTGGGGCAGGACAGAAGCAATATATTCATATGACAGACCATGAAAGCCGTATCGTTGCACGCCTGACTTACACAGCTCGCGCGGCAACGGTACAAGTTCCGCAGTCGCCGCCTGGCCCCGGTGAAAGCTGGTGTCGAAACAAGCAACTTGCGGTACATCTGGTAGGCGATTGAAGACCGCTTCAATAGCCGCGAGATTGTAGGGTTGATGTAGTGGCGCCAACGGGACCAGTTCAGAGAGTTCCTGCATCACTTGGCGCGTCACCACGCTAGGCGCTGCGAACCGCGGCCCCCCATGGACCACGCGATGGCCGACCCCCAACACCCGCGCCCCTGAGTAACGGGAGCGAAGCCAGCCTGCTAAG